>VGFB01000024.1 GCA_016869015.1 Armatimonadota bacterium | reverse complement strand
CCGCCGTGCCCGGGGGAGCCGCGCGCGTCGAGTTCACGCTTCCCCTGGTGGACGCCGCGCAGCCCGCCCCGCTGCCCGATCCTCCCTCCACCGAGACGCCCTCGACGGACCCCGCCACCGAGCCCACGTAGGGGTCGGTCAGCCGCCTCGCGCTTGACGGAGAACCGGCCCCTGCCGCGGCCGGCGCCGCGAGGAGTTGCCCCGGCCGGCGGGGAAAGGGAGGCGCCGGCAAGCTCGCCTGCGCGCGGACTTCACCGCCGGCGAACCTCCCCAGGCAAGGAGACGACAGTCATGGCCAAGCGGATCCGCTGCGGCGTCATCGGCACCGGCATGATCGGCAAGACACACATCGCGCGTTACCAGGAGGTGGAGGAAGCCGAGGTCGTCGCGGTGGCCGACGTCCGCGAGGACGAAGCGCAGCGGGTCGCCCAGGCCAACGGCATCCCGCACGTCTTCGCCGACTACCGGAAGCTGCTGGCGATGGACGAGATCGACCTGGTCGATGTCTGCCTGCCCAACGCGCTGCACTGCCCCGTCACCTGCGACGCGTTGCGGGCCGGCAAACACGTCTACTGCGAGAAGCCGATGGCCAACAGCGCCGCTGAGGCGCGCAAGATGCTGAGGACCGCGCGGGAGACGGGCAAGACCCTCGCCATCCAACTCGGCACGCTCTTCTCCGCCGAGGCCCATGCCGCCAAGCGCGTGATCGAGGCGGGGATGCTCGGGCGCCTCTACTTCGCCAAGAGCAGCTACTACCGCCGCCGAGGCCGCTGCTACGTGGACGGCTACGCGACCCCGCCCTTCGTGCAGAAGGAGGTCGCCGGCGGCGGCGCGCTGGCCGACATGGGGGTCTACCACTTGGGGCTGATGGTGTGGCTGCTGGGCAACCCGGACGTGCTGACCGTCTCGGCCTCCACCTTCCAGGAAATCCCGATGCACGCGAAGCGCGCGAAGGAGAGCGGCTACAACGTCGAGGAGTTCGCGACCGGCTTCGTCCGCTTCGCCGGCGACGCTACGATGTTCTTCGAGGAGGCCTGGGCGACCCACATGGACCGGGCCGACGGCTTCCGCATCTTCGGCTCCCTCGGCGGCGTGAGCGTCGAGCCCTTCGGCTTCTTCACCGATCTGGCCGACATGCAGGCGAACGTCACCTTCGACGTGGGCATGTACGAGGGCCGCGAAGGCCTCTACCACGGGCCCGCTCACAAGGCCCTGCGCCATCAGCAGATGAACCTGGTCTGGGCGCTGCTCGGGCGCGTCCCGCTGCTGGACACCGCGCCCATTGCCGTGAAGGTCGCCGAGATCACCGAGGCGATGTACAAGAGCGCCGCGACCGGGAAGGAAGTGCGTGTGCAGAAGGCTTGATCGTCTCGCCGGACGGGCATACTACGCGCAGGGGGGTGAGGGCCACGAGCAAGCGCCGACCCGTTGTGGATGAGACACAGCACGCGCCACGAGCGGCTCTTTGCACACCGCTTCGGACGCGCACCGGCCAGGAGCCGCGGCCTCGGGATGCCATCCGGCTTCTGCGCGCCTGGCGGCGGGGGGACGCAGAGGAACAGCGGGAGACGCTGAGGCTTCTGCAGACGGCTCTTGGCGAGGACCGACCGTCGCAACGGAAGCTCTTCCCGTGAGCAGGATCATCCTCCTGGACGCCGGTCCGCTGGGTCTGGTCACGAACCCCAGGGGAGCCGACGAGGCCGCGGCGTGCAGTCTGTGGCTGGAAGGGCTCATCGACCGGGGGGCATGGGTCGCCGTCCCGGAGATCGCCGATTACGAGGTGCGGCGCGAACTGCTCAGGGCCGGGAAGCTGCCGGGCGTCGCCGAACTCGACGGGCTGTGCGAGACCATCATCTATCTCCCGATCACCACTGACGTGATGCGGCGCGCAGCAGAACTGTGGGCCGCCGCACGCGCCCGGGGCAAGCCCACCGCCGATCGGGCCGCTCTGGACTGTGACGCGATACTCGCGGCCCAGGCCGAGTTGGCGGGCGATCCGGGCGATGAGGTGATCGTCGCCACCACCAACGTGGGCCACCTGGGCCTGTTCGCTGACGCGAGACCGTGGCGCGAGATAGTCTGAGGAGAAGGCCGGCGGCTTGACGCGGCGCCCATTGCCGTGAAGGTCGCCGAGATCACCGAGGCGATGTACAAGAGCGCCGCGACCGGGAAGGAAGTGCGCTTGAGGTGAGAAGGCTGCTGGTAGTGCCCGCCGCGCTCCTGGTGGCCGGGGGGCTTGCGATGGGCCAACCGGGCGAGCAGCGCCTCTACGCCTACGCCAGCGTGGGCGATAACCAGTGGGTGAGCGACTGGCCGCCGATCGACAGTTCGGCCACGGTGGAGGCGCTGTTCGAGTGGCTGTCGGGCACGTACGGGGCGAAACGCATCTACTGGCGCGGCGAGCAGGACCGGATGTGGCTGGAGCACGCCCTGTTCCGGCCGGAGAGCCCGCTGTACCACGAGTGGTGGATCGACTGGGTCAAGCCGCTGGTCAACGAGGTCGGGACCAACGACCTCGCCGTCCAGGCAGCCCATCGGCGGGGGATGGAGATCCATGTCTTCGACGGGCTCTTCGAGCATGGCGCGCCGGGGGATATCGGCGGTTGCGCGCAGTTCCCCTACGTCGCCGAGGACCGGTTGCGGGTCGAGCATCCTGAATGGTGTCCCGTCGATCGGTGGGGGGAGCGGCGGTGTCCGGGGCCCATTGAGTTCTGCTACCCCGCCGCCCGGAAGGCTCTCGTCGAGCGCTACGTGGACCATGTGGTCGGTTACGGGTACGACGGGATCGCCTTCTACACGTACGTGGAGAACCTCGCCGTCCGGTACCCCGACGAGTACGGGTTCAACGCGCCCATCGTGGCGGAGTTCCAGCGGCGGCATGGGGTCGACATCCGCACGGAGCCCTTCGACCGCGAGGCCTGGCAGCGGTTGCGCGGCGAGCATGTGACCCAGTTCCTCCGCGAGCTGCACGAGGCCCTTGCCCGCCGCGGGAAGCGGCTGTCGGTGACGCTACGCTGCGATCAGCCGAACACGCCTCAGGTCTGGTACGGGACGGGCACGCAGATCCCCGGCGCGGGGATGGTGTACCTGGATTGGGAGACGTGGGCCAAGGAAGGTCTCGTCGACGAGCTGTTCACCTGGACCGGGGGCGATCCCAAGCCCTTGCTGACCAAGCTCGAGGAGGCGTGCCGGGGCACGAGCGTCGAGCGCGTCGCGCTGTGCAGCACGGCCTTCGACCCCGCCTGGAAGCCCTACTGGGACTCGGGCGTCACACCGTGCACGGTCGCCGCGCCGGGGTACGGGATCGATGCGTGGTCGCTAGAGCCGACCAACGCGGCGACGCTGCGCAGCGAGGACTGGCGCGTGCGGGCTCAGACGCTGAGGGACATCGCGGCGGCTCGCGTCGTGGCGGAACCCGCGGCGGTTGCGGCCCCGGCGGCGGACCCTCATGTCCTCGTCCGCCGCGAGGCGCTCCGGACTCTCGCAGCGCTGAAGGGCTCGGACCACCTCGGGGTACTGGAGGCCGCTCTCGGCGACACGGAGCCGTCGGTGCGCATCGCCGCCGCCAGGGCCCTGACGACGGTGAACGGCCCGGAGACGCCCAGGCGGCTGCTGACGGCCCTCCTCCGAGACAGTGGCTTCCAGTTCAAGCAGGAGTGCCTGGAGGCCCTCGCGGCGATGAAGGACCGGGCTGAACCGGCGCTCCTCGAAGGGGCGGCCAGTCCCAACCGGCACGTCCGCGAGGTGTGCCTGCGGGCGCTTGGGCGCACACACCCGCCCGCGGGCGAGGCGGCGCTGCTCGCGGCCCTGGCCGCCGATGTTGACCCTCGCGTGCGGTACTACGCGGCCGCCGGCCTGAACGGTTTCCGGACGCCGGCGGCGGTCGAGGGGTTGCTGCGCGCCCTGGGCGACCCGTCGGTCACGGTGCAGCACGGCGCCGCCGTCACGCTGGGCAACCTGGCTCCGGTGGTGTCCCCGGAGCAGACGACCCTGGTGCTCGACGCGCTGGAGGCGCTCTTCCGCGAGTACGGCATGGGCACTCGCCGGCCGGACGCGGCCTGGGGGTGGCGGTCGGCGGGCAACGCGCTGCTCGGCTTCGGCGACGCGGGCCGGCAGCGGCTGGAGTCACTGCGCGAGCAGACGGGCGACCCCTGGCTGCTGTGGTACGCGTACGAGGTGGTGCACGTGCCGCAGTTCGCTACGACCGTGGCGACCTGCACCGGGGAGGACGCGACAACGACTCACGACCGCTACGCCCCCCCGTTCCCGGGCCGGCGGCGCGGATAGACTGTGTAGCACGGGATGGCCTGATGAGCAGCAACGCCACGCTTGACCGAGACCGCGACGTGCTGGCCGGCCTGCAGTTGATGGTGCTGGAGCAGGCCTTGGCCGATCAGCGTCTGGACGACCCGGCGGCCGCGGCGCGCGAGGCACTGCTGAGCTCGGGCCTGTCGGCGCGCGTGAAGCCGGGGATGAGCGTCTGCATCGGGGCCGGCAGTCGCGGGATCGCAAACATGCCGCTGATCCTGCGTGCGACGGCTCAGGTCGTGCGCGAGCTGGGCGGGGAGCCGTTCTTCATCCCCGCGATGGGCAGCCACGGCGGCGCGACGGCCGAGGGCCAGCGGACCTTGCTGGCAGACCTCGGCGTGACCGAAGCGACCGTCGGCGCGCCGATCCGCTCGAGCATGGAGACGGTGCAGCTGGGGGAGACGACGGGCGGGCTGCCCGTCTTCATGGACCGTCACGCCGCCGAGGCCGACGCCCTCATCGCCGTCAACCGCATCAAGTCGCACACCGACCATCGCGGCGAGACCGAGAGCGGCCTCACGAAGATGCTTGCCATCGGCTTTGGGAAGCAGCAGATGGCCTCGATGGTCCACCCCCACGGGGCGGCCGGGTTGCGCGACCTCATCCCGGCCGCGGCCGAGGTGATGCTGCGCGAGCGGAGCGTGCTGATCGGCCTCGCGATCATCGACAACGCCTATGCTCAGACCGCCGAGGTCCATGCGGTCGAACCCGAGGGCTGGCGCGAAGCGGAGAAACGCCTCCTCAAGCGTGCGAAGGAGCTGACCGCGGGCTTCCCCTTCGACGAGATGGACGTGTGCGCCGTGCTGCGGATCGGCAAGGAGATCAGCGGCACCTGCCTCGATCTGAACACCGTCGCCCGCATCGCAATGGAGGGCGTGCAGGAGCCGCCCACGCCCCGCATCCACACGCTCGCCGCGCTCGATCTGACGGACGCCTCCCACGGCAATGCCGTGGGCATCGGCCTGTGCGACCTGACCGTGAAGCGCCTGGCGGACAAGATCGACTTCGGCGCGATGTACGCCAACTCGATCACCGCCACGTTCTTCAACCGCTGCAAGCTGCCGATGGTCCTGCCGACCGATGAGCGCCTCCTCCAGGTCGCCGTGGGCACGCTGTCGGACGCCCATCGCCGGAACCCGCGGATCTGCATCGCCCGCGACACGCTCCACCTCGACCGCCTCTGGGTCTCGCCGCCGCTGGCCGCCGAGGCCGAGACGCGCGAAGGCGTCCGCATCGTGTCCGGCCCGCACCCGCTGCGGTTCGACGAAGACGGAGCGTTGGTGTTGCCGGAGGGATAGAGCATGCCATTCACCGTCAGACTCGCGCAGATCTCGCCGGTGTTGGGGGACGTGCCTGCGAACCTCGACCGGCACCTGGAGCTGATCGGCCGGGCCCAGGCGGACGGGGTGGACCTGATCGTCTTCCCCGAGATGAGCCTCTGCGGCTATCACGTGCGCGACCTCGCCTCCGAGGTGGCCCTGCGACGCGATTCGTCGGAGTTGGGCGCGATCGCGGCCGCCGCGGACGGCGTCTCGGCGGTGGTCGGCTTCGTCGAGGAACTGCCGGGGTACGAGCTGTGCGTTGCGGCGGGCTACTTCGAGGCCGGCGGCTTGCGGCACGTGCACCATAAGGTGTACCTGCCGACGTACGGGATGTTCGACGAGCAGCGGTACTTCGCGAACGGATCACGCATCCGGGCCTTCGAGTCGCGGCTGGGGCCGATCGGACTGCTGATCTGCGAGGATGTCTGGCACCCCTCCGCGCCGATGATCGCCGCCCACGACGGAGCGCACGTGCTCGTCGTCATCGCCAACAGCCCCGCGCGAGGCCCCCGCGAGGGGTCGTGGGACACCGAGCAGGCCTACGCGGGAATGCTGCGGACGTATGCCGAGCTGTTCGGCTGCTTCGTCGTCTTCGTGAACCGCGTCGGGTACGAGGACGGGGTGCACTTCTGGGGCGGGTCGCGGGTCATCTCGCCCGATGGCGACGTCCTGACGGAGGCGCCGCTGACCGAGGAGGTGTGCGTGGAAGCCGCCCTCGACCTCGAGCATGTGCGCCGGGCACGGATCGCGACGCCGCTGCTGGCGGATGAGAACCTGGACCTGACCATCCGAGAGCTGACGAGGATTCGCGATGAGCGGACTCGACCTTGACTGCGCGCTCGTGGAGCGCACCCTGACCGGCTTCGTCCGCGAGGAGCTGGGCAAGTTCGGCTTCACCCGCGCCGTGATCGGCCTGTCCGGCGGGATCGATTCCACCGTGTCGGTCTTCGTTGCGACCCGGGCCCTCGGCGCGGGGAACGTCACCGGTCTCATCATGCCCTACCGCACGAGCAACCCCGAGAGCCGCGCGGACGCCGAGCTGGCCGCCGCCGAGCTGGGCATCGAGACCCTCGTGGTCGACATCTCCCCGATGCTGGATGCCTACTTCGAGCAGTTCCCCGACGCCTCCAAGGAGCGTCGCGGCAACAAGATGGCGCGCGAGCGCATGACGATCCTGTACGACCACTCGATGGCCCTGCAGGCGATGGTCGTCGGCACCAGCAACAAGACCGAGATTCTCCTCGGCTACACCACCCTCTGGGGCGACATGGCCAGCGCCGTGAACCCGATCGCCCGTCACTTGGGCGTCCCGACGCGTGTTGTCGGAAAGGCCCCGAGCGCCGATCTGTGGACGGGCCAAACCGACGAGGGCGAGCTCGGCTTCACCTACGACGACGCTGACCGCGTGCTCTACGAGCTGATCGACCGCCGCCGCGACTGCGAATCGATCATCGCCGATGGCCTGGACCCCGACTTCGTCCACCGCATCTACCGCATGATCCGCGACTCGCAGTATAAGCGCCGCATGCCCCTCATCGCCAAGCTCTCTCACCGCAGCGTGGACCGCGACTTCCGGTACTCGAGGGATTGGGGGAGGTAGCGAAAACGGGGTCAGGAACCGTTTTTCCCTGTCACAGGGAAAAACGGTTCCTGACCCCGTTTTCGCGGGCGTCCAGGCGAGCGCATGGTCGACTGTAGCCCGTAGCGCGACACGGTGCCGTCGACCCAGCGGTCGCCCCCATAGGGCCGCCCTCTCTGTGCGCAGACTCGCAGTGCGGCGAGTTCGGGCTCCGGCGGCGCGTTGCTCACGCGGCCTAGCCAGTCCGCCGGGCGCTCGACGGGCCATTCGCTCAGCAGTGCTCGCGAGGCGGCGTCGCCGCGTTCCCTCCGCCACAGGCTCGACCAACGCCATTCCTCCGCTACTGCCACCAAACCGGCGCGCAGGGCGTTTCGCTCCACGTACCGGCAGACCGCCAGGAAGTGTCCGTCCTCCTGCACGGGGAAACTCTTGTACCGCCCTTGGTATAGATGACCCGTCCCGACGGTCTCGTGCGCCGTGTGCCAACGCTGAGTGTGCGTAAGCGTCAGCCATCCCACGCATCTGGAGAGGTCGCCGTCGTGTTCGGGCCACAATACCAGGTGCCAGTGGTTTGGCATCACGCAGTACGCAAGAAGCCGCATCGGTGTTCGCGCAACGGCCTCCGCCAGTACGGTCTCGAACGCCCAGTAATCGCCGTCGCTCTCGAACAGCGGCAGCCGCCCATTGCTGCGGTTCAGCACGTGGTACACGATTCCGCCTTCGTCGAGCCGAAGCGACCTCGCCATGCGCCGAGTCTATCACCGACCAGGGCCGTCGTCAAGAAACGGGGTCAGGAACCGTTTCTGCACGCACGAACGGTCCGGAGAGACGGCTCCCGGTTCCGTAGTGACTTGACAGCCCCCCCGAACGTATTGGATGATGTGCGCGGCGCAGCGCCGGGACCTGGGCTGCGCGGCGGGATCACCATGCGCGAGCTCTGCCGGGCCCGACATCTCGAGTGCGGACTCCCGCCGGGGGCGCGACGCGCCTCCGCCTCTCTGTAGCCCGGACCGTCGGTCCGGGCTTCCCGCAGCTCTTGTCGTGCCTATCGAACCATTCCAGGCGGCTTCTGCCCGCCTGTTGAGGTGAATCGCCATGATCGACCCCAAGCTCTTCCGGACCGACCCGGACAAGGTGAAGTGGGCCGTGCAGGCCAAGGGCGTGGAGGTGGATGTCGACGCCATCGTGGCTCTGGAGGAGGCGCGCCGCGACTGCCTGTACCAGGTCGAGCAGCGGCGCGCCCGCAAGAAAGAGATCAGCAAGCAGATCGGCGCCGCCATCGGTCAGGCCAGGAAGGAAGGCCGCGACCTGACCCCGGAGCAGGCCCAGGCCGGGTTTCAGCACGAGCAGGACGCCCTAGATACCGAGATCGCGGACCTGGAGGCGCAGCTCGCCGAGGCCGAGGCGGCCTTCGAGCAGCGTCTCCTGTACGTCCCCAACCTCCCCGCGGATGACACGCCGCCCGGCTTGACCGAGGCCGAGAACGTCGAGATGCTCGCCTGGCGCGAGCCGGGCCGGTTTCTCTTCGAGCCCAAGCCCCACTGGGAGCTCGGCGTGGACCTGGGGATCATCGACTTCGAAGCGGCCGTCCGCATGAGCGGCTCGCAGTTCGTGCTGACCAAGGGCCTCGGCGCCCTGATGGAGCGGGCCCTGATTGCCTTCATGCTCGACCTGCACACGCGTCACCATGGGTACCTGGAGATCAACCCGCCCTTCATGACGCTGGACAAGTGCCTCATCGGCTCGGGGCAGCTCCCGAAGTTCGAGGAGGACCTCTATCGCCTACGGGAGGGGCCGTACCTCATCCCGACCGCGGAGGTGCCCCTGACCAGCCTCCACCTCGGTGAGATCATCGACGCGGACCGCCTGCCGCTATGCTACACGGCCTACACCCCCTGCTTCCGCAGCGAGGCCGGCTCGGCGGGCAAGGAGACCCGCGGGATGATCCGCGTGCACCAGTTCCATAAGGTCGAGCTGATGAAGTTCTGCAAGCCCGAGGATGAGCGCGCCGAGCTCATGAAGCTCGTCGACGACGCCGAGGCGGTGCTGAAGGCGCTGAACCTGCCCTTCCGCCGGATGCGGCTGTGCGCGGGCGAGATGAGCTTCTCAGCCGCCGAGGCCTACGACCTCGAGGTCTGGATGCCTGGAATGGGCAAGTACGTGGAGATCTCGAGCTGCAGCCGCTTCACGGATTACCAGGCGCGCCGGCTGAACACGCGCTACCGCGAGGGCCAGGGCGACAAGCCCAGGTTCGTGAGCACGATGAACGGCTCGGGCCTCGCCTGCGGCCGGACCTTCGCGGCGATCCTGGAGAACTACCAGCAGGAGGACGGCTCGGTCATCATCCCCGAAGCCCTCCGCCCCCACATGGGCGGCGCCAGCCACATCCTGCCGGGGTAGGGCTTTGTCCGGCGTGATTTCAGTGGTCGTGGGAGGGGCTTCAGCCCCGACCGTTCGGGGCTGAAGCCCCTCCCACAACGGCACACATCATCCCTGACAAGGCGTCAGGGCGTGATCTGCGGTCGGCACGCAAGGGAGTGCCTCGGAGGCTGGTGCATGGCGGAGTTGACCTTGCCGCGCCGCGGCCTGAGCTGGCTCGCGAACTCCTGGGCGGGGCGGTTCATCCTTCTGGTCCCGTGGTTCGCCCTCCTGGGGACACTCATCGGCGGAGCGCTTGGCGGGCCGAGTTGCATCGAGGGCTTCGGCGGCAACATCGGCCTCGAAGACACGGCGGGGGGCGGGTGCGTCGAGTACTTCCGGTTCTTCCTGCTCCTCTCCCTACCGCTCCTGTGTCCCACGGCCGTTGCGGTAGTCCTGGGCGTGGCCTACGTCCGGCGAGAGCAAGAGCCGGTCCTGGCCGGGCCCCTCGCCGTTCGCGTCACCCTTGCCCTCGCCCTGTGTGCATGGCCTGCTTTCGCTCTTTCGTGGTTCGGCTGGATGGACACGAGCGGCTACGGTTACTCCCTGTGGGAGGTGGCGCACATGCGGGGCCTGCGGCTCCATGAATGCGTGGAGGGGCGCGAGTTCCTCGGCTACCTCGCCGGGTGCCTGGCCGGCGCGCTCGCCTTGGCCGTCGCCGCGCTCGCCGAGGGCGGCCGATTCCCCCGCCGGTAGGGCGCGGCCCTCCCCTTGCAGGCCCTCGCCGTTCTCTGTCGAACTCCCCCCTGTCGTTGATCCCCTCTGTTGGGAGGCTTGCTCTGTGAGCGAGGTACTGAACCTGGCCCTCGTGGGTTGCGGGGGCATGATGGGCGCACATCGGCATGGGCTGCAGTTGCTGTGGGAGGCGGGGTACCGCGAGTTCCGCGTGGTGGCGTGCTGCGACATCGAGGAGGCGAGGGCGGGGGCGATGGCGGAGGGCCTCGCGGCGTTTCAGGGCGATTCGCCGCGGGCCTACACCGATCTGGAGGCGATGCTGGCCGAGCAGGACGACATCCAGGCGGTCGACCTGTCGCCGGTGCACCGCGACCATCACCGGCTCGCGATCCCGGCGCTGCAGGCGGGAAAGCACGTGATCATCGAGAAGCCCCTCGCGATCACGATGCGCGCGGGGAAGCTGATCCTCGACGCGGCCAATGCGGCGGACAAGGTGCTGGCGGTCGCGGAGAACTACCGGCGCTCGCCGGAGAACCGGGCCATCAAGTGGGCGGTCGAGGGCGGTCGGATCGGGCCGGTGCGGATGATCTTCTGGATCGACCTGGGCGAGCGGTTGTGGTACTGGACGTGGCGCGAGCACAAGGACCAGGCGGGCGGCGGTTGGCCGCTGGACGGCGGCGTGCACTTCGCCGACCTCTTCCGGTACCACGTCGGCCCGGTGCGGGAGGTCTCGGCGCTCGTGCGCACCTACTACCCCTTCCGGCAGCAGGACCGCGAGAACCCGGACGCCGGGCTGGTCGAGGTGGATGTGGAGGACACGACGCTTGCGAACATGACCTTTGACGGCGACGTGACCGGCACGTGGATTTCGACGAGCGCGGCCCCGGCGATGGGGTTCAACCGGCGCGCGATCTATGGAAGCGAGGGCTGCGCGGACCTCGGGGCGGGGCTGAAGACGCGCACGGAGGAGGTCTCTCTCGCCGACCTCACCGCCGAGTACAGAGCGCAGCTCGGCGAGGAGGAGCGGGAGCGGCTGTTCCCGCACGGGGTTACGGACGGGGTCGCGCAGGAGCTGTGTGAGTTCGTGCGCGCCTGTCTGTACGGCACGCCGGTCGAGACCGACGGGCTCGAGGGGTACAAGGCCGAGGCGATCTGCTTCGCGCTATACGAGTCTCAGGCCCTGAACCGCCCCGTCACGACTGAGGAGATCGAGAACCTCGAGGTCGAGGTGTACCAGCAGGAGATCAACGCCGGCCTCGGTCTTGTCTGAGGGGGACTGCCGTGACTGCTGAGTCCATCGTACTGCTGGTGGTCGGGATCCTGGTAGTCACCTTCGTCTGGCTCATCGTGCTGATGAGCGTGCTCTTCTGGTTCTTCCGCCGCCAGAGTCGTTGGACGCAGCTGGCCGAGCGCTACCCGGCGCCGCCGGGGCCGGTGGGCACGCTGCACCGGGGCCAGACGGTCAAGGTCGGCCCCGTGCGCTGGCGCCGATCAATGACCGTCGGCCTGGGCGAGTCCGGGCTCTACCTCGAGCCCGTCATGTCCATGGGGTCCCTGCGCGGGCTGATCGGGCACCCGCCACTGCTCATCCCGTGGTCGGAGGTCCGCGTCGTGGGGCCCGGGCACATCTATCTGCTGTGGGAGTGCACGGAGCTGGCCGTGGGTGAGCCGAAGATCACGTCGCTCACCGTGCCGAACGGGTTGCTGGCCTTGCTGCAGCCGTATCTTCGGTAGGCCGGCGGCTCTGGTGAGCCGCTCCACGCCCGGAGGGACATGGACGTCAACCTCTTCGACTACGCTCTCCCGACGGAGCTCATCGCGCAGGAGCCGGCTGAGCGGCGCGACCAGTCGCGCATGATGGTCGTGGACCGTCGGGCGGGCACGTTCCGCGACGGACGGTTTGGCGAGATCGTCGAGCTGCTGCGCGCAGGCGATTGTCTCGTGGTCAACGATACCCGCGTCATCCCGGCGCGATTGGTCGGCCGGCGGCTGCCGACCGGAGGCAAGGCCGAGGTCTTCCTGATCCGGCGGCTCGCCGAGTGGGACTGGGAAGTGCTCGCCAAGCCGGGGAAGAAGCTGCGGCCGGGCACGCAGGTGGAGTTCGGGGACGGGCGGCTGGTCGCCTCGATCACCGGCGAGAGCGAGGGCGGCTTGCGGCGGGCGCGCTTCCGGGCCGAGGGACGTTGGGAGGCGCTGCTCGACGAGCTGGGCAGCACGCCCCTACCGCCCTATATCAAGCGCCCCGAGCCGCGAGCCGAGGACCGCGGCCGCTATCAGACGGTCTACGCGGCGCGCGAGGGCGCCGTGGCGGCGCCGACGGCCGGGCTGCACTTCACGCCCGAGGTCCTGGCACAGCTCGCTGAGCAGGGCGTGAGGACGGCGACCGTGACGCTGCACGTGGGCTGGGGCACCTTCCAGCCCATCGACGTCGAGCGCGTCGAGGACCACGTGATGCACGAGGAGTTCTACGAAGTCGCGCCCGAGGCCGCCGAGGTTATCAACGCGGCGCGCCCGGCGGGCGGGCGCATCGTCGCGGTCGGCACGACCAGCGTGCGGACGTTGGAGACCTGCGCCTCCGGGGGCCACGTTCACCCCGGCCGCGGCTGGACGCGCTGCTTCATCTACCCGGGGTACTGCTTCCAGGCCGTCGACGCCCTTCTCACCAACTTCCACCTGCCCCAGTCCTCGCTTCTCATGCTCGTCTCCGCCTTCGGGGGTCGCGAGCTGGTGCTGGCGGCGTACCGCGCAGCCGTCGAGCGGCGGTACCGGTTCTTCAGCTACGGCGACTGCATGTTCGTGGCCTGAGCGGGCGCGGGCCGCTTCAGCCGGAACACCCACCAGAACCAGACGCCCGTGAGCAGCTTCATCCCGGCCGCGAGGGCGAAGACGAGGGTGGGGCTGTGGTGGTCGAAGAGGTAGCCGAACAGCGGGGCGCTCAGTGCCGTGGAGCCGGTGAGGATCATCAGGCGGGCGGCGCTGAAGGCCCCCAGGTGCTCGGCCGGGACGAGGTTGATGGCCCCGAGGGGCACCGCGTTGTCCTCGATGTTCCGGCCGAAGTGCAGCAGCAGGTAGAGCGCGATGAAGGCGATGGGGTTGTGGAACAGCACCACCGTCGCCATCCCCAGCGCATAGAGCAGATCCCCCAGGAAGGTCGTCCACGAGGGCCCGAGGCGGTCGGCGATGAGGCCCACCGCGATCCCCCCCAGGACCGTGGCGGCCGTGGTGGCTGAGGCGGCGTAGCCCGGGAAGTGCTCGGGCAGACCCAGGTGTTCCAGGCCGACGGGCAGCGCGAACCCGGCGGCGCTGACCGCCAGCCCGCGCGCGACATGCGGGCCCGCAAGCCACTGGAACTCCTTCAGCTTCAGCACGTCCACGATGGCGGCAAAGGGCAGCGCGGAGCGGCTTGCGCCGTCGACCGCCAGCTCCGGCAACTCGCGAACGCGACTGAACGCCGCCGCGCGCAGGGCGATCACGCCCGAGGCGGCCAGGAAGCACCAGGCATAGCCCTGAGGGTAGGCCACATCCCTCAGCACGCTCGCGGAGAGCCAGCCGATGCCGATCCCGAGGATGCCGTAGGCCGTGGTAGTGATGCCAAACAGCCGCCCGCGCACGCCCACCGACACGCCCCGGGCGATGATCGGGTAGTCGAGCATGATCGGGATCGACATGACGAGGGCCTGACCCACCCCGACGACCATGAGCAGGGCGAGCAAGGGACGCAGGGGCAGCAGGGAGCGCGGAGCGAGGGCCAAGGCGACCACGAGCGCCGGGGCCGCCGCCGCGGCGAGGATGCACCAGGAGTAGGTGCGCACCCGCCGGCGGATCCGATCGGCGAGCCCCATGAAGAGGATCAGCCCGGCTGAGCCCGCGCCGCCCGTGACCGCGGCCAGCACGCCGATCTCGGTCATGCTGAAGCCCGTCTGCTTCAGGAAGCCGTTCCACAAGTCCCCGCCGAACAGCGCCGCCCCGGCGCCGTACAGCAGGCTGGCCAGAGCGAACCAGACGAGATTGCGGCGCTCGGGGAGGCTGTCGGTCACCCGGCCCAGAAGCGGCTGCAGAGCGGCGTCAAGCGCAGAGCCCATGCGTCCGGCGGCCCTCCTCTACCGCGCCGGCGCGGGTTCGGGCTGCGGTGAAGCCGTTGCGGCCTTCCGCCCCAGCAGGTCGCCGAGATT
>VGFB01000023.1 GCA_016869015.1 Armatimonadota bacterium | reverse complement strand
GGCGATGATGGAGGGGTGTGTGCTCCCCCGCTTGCGATCGCGTGTCGGCGACGCGGCGGCCCGGCGGCAGATCCGCCACCTCCGCCTCTGCGACATCGGCGAATCGGCCGCCGCGCAGGCGTTAGGCGACCTCATGGCGCTGGAGGCCAACCCGAGCGTCGCGTCCTACGCCTCCCCGGGGGAGGTGGTACTGGAGCTGACGGCGCGAGCCGACTCCGAGGCTCAGGCCGTGCTCCTCCTGGACGGGACTGAGGCGGAGATCCGGCATCGTCTCGGCGCCGCCGTATACGCGGTGGGTGAGGAGAGCATGGAGGCCGCACTTGGGCGCGCCCTCCGGGAGGCCGGCCGGACGCTCGCGACGGCCGAGAGTTGCACGGGCGGGCTCATCGCCAGCCGCATCACGGATGTTCCCGGCGCCTCCGACTACCTCCGGGAGGGCTTCGTCACCTACTCGGACCGGGCCAAGACCGCCCGCTTGGGCGTAGACGCCGCCTTGATCAAGGCGCACGGAGCCGTGTCCGAGCCCGTGGCTCGCGCGATGGCACAGGGCTGCCGCGAGCGCGCCGGGACCGACTACGCCATCGCCGTCACCGGGATCGCCGGACCGGGCGGGGAGCGGCCCGGCAAGCCCGTGGGACTGGTGTACATCGCCGTGGCGGATGAGGCGGGGGTGGAGGTCGTGGAGCAGACGTGGCCCGGCACGCGCTCCCAGTTCAAAGCCCGTGTCTCTCAGTTCGCCCTCAACATGGCACGGAAGCGCGTTCTGGGGCTTCCGGTCGGGTAGACCGGGCGCCCCGCGTGCTGGTGGTGCAGGGGAATGCGGCTGTTCTTCGGCCTACCTGTTGATGAAAACGTGCGGAACCGGGTCCTAACGGTGCAGGATCGCCTGCGTTCCGTCGCGGGGAAGGTGAAGTGGGTCGAGTCGGCGAATCTCCACTTCACACTCCGGTTTCTGGGTGAGACGGCGGACGGGGAGGTCGAACGCGTCGCCCAAGCGGCCGAGGGCATCCGCGGCCTTCCCGTCGGCCTTGCTCTGCGCGACGTGGGCGCCTTCCCGGGCCCCGGGCGCGCGCGGGTGATCTGGGTCGGGCTGGCGCGCGGTGGAGAGACGCTCGCACAGATCAGCCGGGAGCTGGATGCCCGACTGGAGGCAAAGCTGGGGCTGGCCGCGGAACCTCGAGGCTTCACACCGCACCTGACCATCGGGCGGGTGAAGGCGCCGGCGCCCAACGAGGCGCTGAGTCGTTCGCTTGAGGCGCTGCGGGACGAGGAGTTCGGCGAGTTCACGGCAGAGCGATTCATGCTGTATCGCAGCACGCTGAGGCCCGAGGGGCCGGTGTACCACGTGTTGCGTGAGTACGGCGCCTGAGCGCGCCGCTAACGCATGGCAGTGGGTGGCGAATCATGAGCCCCAGCAGGACCCCGAAGCCCGCGGAGGACCTGAGCCCCGAGGGGAAGCGCAAGTCCCTCGACCAGGCCCTCGGGCACATTCAGAAGCAGTTCGGCGATGGCGCGGTGATGCGCCTGGGGCAGCGACCCGAGCGCTTCGCCATCGACGTGATCTCGACGGGGGCCCTCAGCCTCGACATCGCCCTCGGCGTGGGCGGGATGCCCCGCGGCCGGATCGCCGAGATCTACGGCGCGGAGGGCTCGGGCAAGACGACCCTGGCGCTGCACATCCTGGCCGAGGCGCAGAAGGCCGGCGGCACGGCCGCCTTCATCGACGCCGAGCATGCCTTCCCCCTCGAGTACGCGGGGAGCATCGGACTGAACCTCGATGAGCTGCTGGTCTCGCAGCCGGACACCGGCGAGCAGGCCCTCGACATCTGCGATGTGCTGATCCGCAGCGGCGCCGTCGACGCGGTGGCGATCGACTCGGTCGCGGCGCTCGTGCCCCAGGCCGAGCTCGACGGCGAGATGGGCGACTCCCACGTCGGGCTGCAGGCCCGCCTGATGAGCCAGGCCATGCGCCGGCTCTCCGGGACGGTCTCGGGCGCGCGGACGGTCGCCATCTTCATCAACCAGATCCGTGAGAAGATCGGCGTGATGTACGGCAACCCGGAGACCACCCCGGGTGGCCGGGCCCTCAAGTTCTGGTCGTCGGTCCGACTGGAAGTGAAGCGACGAGACGCCCTGAAGAAGGGCACGGAGGTGTTCGGGAACCGCGTTCGCGTGAAGGTCGTGAAGAACAAGGTGGCGCCGCCGTTCAAGCAAGCCGAGTTCGACGTGATCTACGGCAAGGGCATTTCGGCCGCCGGGTGCCTGCTGGACCTCGGCACCGACCTCGACGTGGTCGAGAAGACCGGAACCTGGTTCAGCTACGGCGGCGAGCGCCTGGGCCAGGGCCGGGACAACGCCATCCAATTCCTGGAGGAGAACCGACCCATCGCCACTGCCATTGAGCAGGAGATCCGTCAGAAGGCCTCCCTGGGCCCGAAGCCCCGGACCGAGGCCGAAGACGGAACCGACGAGGAGGAGTCGGGAGGCGACGCCTGGGAGTAGCGCCCGAGGCGCCGCACCGGTGGCCCCATGGACGCGACGCTGCACACGATCACCCAGGTGGAGGCGCTGAAGCGGCCGCGCGGGTACTGCGCGGTGTACGTGGACGGCGACCGGGCGCTGCAAGCCCACCGGGACAGCGTCGCAGCCGCCGGGCTCCGGCCCGGCGACCGGCTTGACTCGGACGCGCTTCAGAGGAAGCTTGACGCCGTCTACGAGGCCGAGACCTTTCGCCAGGCCCTCGATGCGCTCGCGGGCCGAGACCGAACCGTAACGGAGCTGCGGCGGCGACTCGCCGCCCGCCAGCTCCCGCAGCCGACCATCGCCACAGTCCTCGAGCGGCTGCGTGACAAAGGACTGTTAGACGATCGCCGATACGCCCGAGAGTATGTCAAGACCCAAGGCGCGCGTCGCGGGCTGGGGCCCGCCGCGCTCCGGGCCAAGCTCGCGCAACTTGGGATGGCCTCCTCCGTCGTGGACGAGGCCCTCTCCGAGGAGCTGCCCGACGGTCGGCAGGAGTCGATCGCTCAAGCGCTGGCCCGCCAGCGGCTCGCCCGCTTGCGCTCGGCAGACCCCAGGGACGTACGTCCGCGGTTGTACCAGTTCGTGGTACGACGCGGCTTCGATCCGGATCTGGCCGCGCGCGTCGTGGACGGCGTGCTGACCGACGACGACTGATTGGTTGCGTCAGCAACCCCATACCCTCGTGGCGGAGGTGATCGGAACCATCCGGAGGTGAGCCGCAGCGGTGAATACACCGGAACAGGTAATCGCACTAGGGGCCGCTGCCGCCTGCGTCGTTCTGATCATCCTGTACCTGCGACAGTCCGCCAAGATGAAGGCCGCCGAGGCCGACGCCGGGCGGCGGTTGGACCGGGTCGGCGAGCTCGAGGCCGAGCTCTCCGAGAAGGACAAGCGGGCGGAGCTCGTTGTCAAGGAACAGGCCATCAAGGCCCGAGAACAGGCGGAGAAGGAGCTAGCCGGTCGCAAGAAGGAAGTCGAGGCGCTCCGCACGCGCATCGACAAGAAAGAGGAGACCCTCGAGAAGCGGGCTGAGAGCCTCGGCCAGTTGGAAGGCGAGCTCAAGGCCCGTCAGAAACAGTTGGCCGGAACCGAAGCGGAGCTGGAAGAGGCCTACGGTCAGGCCCGCAAGGAACTCGAGCGTATTGCGGCCATGACCGCCGAGCAGGCGCGTGAGTTCCTGCTGGGCGAGGTCGAGAAGGAGATCCGCCACGACGCCTCGGCCCTGGCGCGCTCCATCGAGGACCACGCCCGCCAGGAGGCCGACCACAAGGCCGCCTGGATCATCTCCCAGGCCATCCAGCGCTGCGCCGTCGAGCAGACGACTGAGACGACCGTGTCGGTCGTCCCCCTCCCCAGTGAGGAGATGAAGGGGCGGATCATCGGCCGTGAGGGCCGCAACATCCGCGCCTTCGAGCAGTTCACCGGCATCGACCTCATCGTTGACGACACCCCGGAGGCCGTCGTCCTCTCGGGCTTCGACCCCATCCGGCGCGAAGTGGCCCGGATCGCTCTGGAGCGCCTGGTCACCGACGGACGGATTCACCCGGGGCGCATCGAAGAGGTCGTCAACCGCGCCGAGCGGGACGTGGAGAGCAACATCCAGGAAGCCGGAGATGCGGCCATCCTGGAGGCCGGCGTGAGCGGCGTGCATCGCGATGTCGTCAAGCTCCTGGGCACGCTCCGGTACCGCACGAGCTTCGGGCAGAACGTCCTCAAACACTCCCTGGAGGTGGCTCACCTCTGCGCGGCCATGGCCGGGGAGTTGGGGACCAGCCGGGTCACCGCGAAGCGAGCGGGCCTGCTGCACGACCTGGGGAAGGCCCGGGACTTCCGCGTCGAGGGCGCCCACGCCCAGCTCGGCGCGGAGTTCGCCGCCCAGAAGGGCGAGTCCACCGAGGTGGTCCACGCCATCGCCGCTCATCACGGCGACGAGGAGCCGCGCACCATCGAGGCCATCCTCGTTCAGGCGGCCGACGCGATCTCCGCCTCCCGGCCGGGCGCCCGCCGCGACCCCCTCGAGCATTACATCAAGCGTCTCGAGGGTCTGGAGCGGATTGCCCAGTCCTTCGACGGCGTGGACAAGTGCTTCGCGATCCAGGCCGGACGCGAGATCCGGGTCATCGTGAAGCCCGACAAGGTCGACGACCTGGCCGCCCACCGGCTCGCCAAGAGCATGGTGGACCGGATCCAGGAGGAGCTCGAGTACCCGGGCCAGATCCGGGTGACAGTCATCCGCGAGACGCGCGCGGTCGAGTACGCCAACTGACGGCGCCGCGCCTGGTGGCGAATGCTACGGCCCGCCCATGAACCGCCGGGCGGGCCGTAGCGCCCCGGACGGCAAGCGGGCGCAACGGAGCCTGCCGTGAAGCTGCTGCTCATCGGCGATATCATCGGACGCCCCGGCCGCGACGCCATTGCGGCCTGGCTCCCCGACTTCCGCCGGGACCATGGGATCGCCTTCGTCATCGCGAACGGCGAGAACACGGCGTCCGGCTTCGGCATCACCCGACCGATCCTCCACGGCCTGTTCGCCTCCCAGGTGGACTGCGTCACCAGTGGCAACCACATCTGGGCTCAGAAGGAGGTTGAGGGTTGGATCGGGAATGAGGTAAGATTATTGCGGCCCGCGAACTTCCCGCCCGCAGTGCCCGGGCACGGAACCGGCGTCTACGAGACGCGGAACGGCGTGCGGGTCGCGGTGGCCAACCTCTGCGGCCGCGTGTTCATGCAGCCGCTGGACTGCCCGTTCGCCTGGGCCGACCGGGAGCTGGAGGCCCTGCGAAGCGAGGCCCGCATCGTGGTGGTGGACTTCCACGCGGAAGCCACCAGCGAGAAGCAGGCCTTCGCCCGGTACGTGGACGGGCGGGTGACGGCCGTTGTGGGCACGCACACGCACGTGCAGACGGCCGATGAGCGGTTGCTGCCGGGCGGCACGGCATACATCACCGACTGCGGGATGACCGGGCCGGTGGACTCCATCATCGGGACTGAGATCGAGCCCGTGCTAACCCGCTATCGGACGCAGATGCCCCGCAAGTTCACCGTCGGGCCCGGCCCGGTGGACATCTGCGGCGCCATCATCGACATCGACGAGGAGACCGGACGGGCCACGAGGATCGAGCGGGTGCGAGAGCGGTTCGAGCAGGCAGACGATGAGCTGGAGCAGTAGCGTCGGACACCACGACCATAGCCGGCCCGCGTCGGGTCGCCGGGGCGACGCATCAGAGCGACCGACGGGGCAGACGACGAAGCGACTAACACTGGGCGTCGAAGCAAGGGGGCACCAGCGTTGAGCGTCCTGAAGGTAGGGTCGCACTCGGATCCCAACAAGGTCGCCGGAGCGCTCGCAGGCACCATCCGAGAGACACGTCGAGCCGAGATCCAGACGATTGGCGCAGGGGCGCTGAACCAGGCCATCAAGGCGATTGCCATTGCGAGGGGATACCTCGCCCCGGCCGGCGTCGACATCTGGTGCTACCCGGCCTTCGTCGACATCGAGATCGAGGGGGCCGAGCGCACGGGGATCAAGCTCTTCGTCGAGCCTCGGTCGCCTTGAGAGACCCGCTGCACTGAACTCGCTGTCGCGGCGCCGACCGCCCCCGGGGCTCCCTCCGATCGGAGCGCTGCGCGCCGTCCCCGCCGGGCGGCGCTTCCGCCGCCACCTGCTCGCCGCCTGGTTCCACTACCTCCGCCAAGAGCCGCGTAATGCCTCGGATCAGGCCGTTCCCAGGACTGCTCTACTCCGACACACGCCCGGCCGCGATGGCGCGCGTCCTGGCCCCGCCGTTTGACATGATCTCCGGGGAGCAGCAGCAAGCCCTCTTCGCCGCCGATGCGCACAACATCGCCCGGCTCACAGTCGCCGATGACGGCCCCGGTTACCCGGGTGTCGCCGATCGACTCGCCCGTTGGCGCGAGGAGGGTGTGCTGCTTCCCGACTGCAAGCCGGCCTTCTACGCCTACCGGCAGTCGGCTGGAGACCCCCAGGTGACGGGCCTCCTGGCGGCCGTCCGCCTCGGTCCCCCGGCCGAGTCCGCCGTCTACCCCCACGAGAACACCTTCGCCGAGCCGATCATGGACCGCCTCGCCCTGCTGCAGGCGACCCGCTGCGGCCTCGAGCCGGTGTTCGGGATCCTCAGCGGGGCGAGAGGCCTGGCGCCGCTGCTGGAGCAGGCGATGGCCGGGCCGGAGGTCTTCACCGCGCAGACCCCCGATGGCGCCATCCATCGGCTCTGGCGCCTGACCGACCCCCCCCAACAGCGCGCTCTCGCCGAGGCGGTCGAGGACGGGCGGGTCGTCATCGCCGACGGTCACCATCGCTGGGCCGCCGCCAACGCCTACCGCGACGAGCGCCGGGCGGCGGGCGAAGCCGACCCCGACGCCCCCCACGAGTCTGCACTGATGCTGCTGGTGGACGAGCGGACCGGAGGCGTGGAGTGCGGGGCCTTCCACCGGATCATCCACCGGCTCCCGGAGGGCGTGGATCCGGCCCGGCTCGCCGAGCGCCTGGGCGCGGGGTTCTCGGTTGAGCCGCTGGCGGTCGAGGGCCTGTCAGACGCGGAGGCCGTGGAATCGCTGATGACGCGCCTCACGGGCGGGGAGCAGCTCCCCGTCTTCGGCTGTCGCTGGACGACGGGCGCGGCACTCGTACGGGTCCCGGACCTGGAGGGGCTCCTGGCGGCGTCGGATCGAGGGATCGACTCGATCATCCGCGACTTCGACGTGGCGCTGCTGCACCGGCTGATCCTGCGACCGCGTCTCGGGTGTACCGGCGACTTCGGCCCCCAAGCCTGTGCGATCACCTACGAGAAGGACCCGGTCAAGGCCTGGCGCAAGGTCACGCCGGGGCAGGCCGTGATGGCCTGGTTCGTGAACCCCGCCCCGACCTCGGCCGTCCTGCGCGCCGCCTTCGCCGGCCTCACCGTGCCCCAGAAGGCCACCCACTTCCACCCCAAGCCCCCTAGCGGGATGGTCCTGTACGATCTTGCCGCCCGCTGAGGGACGCCCTCGGCTGAAGGCCGGCCTCAGAGCGTGCATGAGCGCCGGGGCCCTGGGCGCAGCACGCTGCGCCCCTACTCGGTACCCCCATGGGCGCGAGCCGTCGTAGGGGCGGCTCGTGAGCCGCCCATGTGCCCTGGAGTCGCCCCCTTCGGCTTCTCTCGCACGTCCTCAGCCGAGGGGGATCGCCTTCCCCGTGCGGGCCGATTCGAAGCACCGCAGGATGAAGCGCGTCGTCCGGGCTCCATCGACGGCCGTGGCGGGCGGCGTCTCGTCCTCCAGGATCGACCGCGCGAAGGCCGGCAGGATGTCGGGCACACCGCTGGACACGTCCGCCCCGAGGTCCTGGGAGTGATTCCCGAACTCATAGGGTGGCGTCCAGTCGGGGTCGGAGGAGTGGAACCGCGCGTCATGGCCGTGGTCGATGGCGATGGCGCTGCGCCCCTTCGAGACCACCATCACGAAGAACGGGCAGCCGCACGGCAGTGGATGCGGGGCCATGAGCCGACCCGTGCCGCCGTCGCCTCCGAGAAAGGCCCCGACGGCCCCGTTCTTGTAGCGCACCACGGCGTTGATCGTGTCGGTCGGCTCGGGGCGTGAGTGGTGGTATACCCCGCCGACCGCGTAGACCGACTCCGGCTCGGCGCCGGCGAGGTGGAACATCATGTCCACCACATGGCAGCCCTGAGACAGGATCTGCCCGCCCCCCTTGATCGGGTCCTGCGCCCACAGGCCCTCCGGCCAGATGCCGTCCACCCGCGCGTGAGCGATGATGTTGTCGGGCTGGGGGATCTCGCGCTTCACGTCGCGGGCACCCTTCGCGAAGCGGCAGCGGAAGGCGACCATGTACTTCAGACCCGTCCGGGCCTCCGCTTCCACGATCGCGTCGCACTCGGCCTCGGTCATCGCCATCGGCTTCTCGATGAGCACGTGCTTCCCGCACTCCATCGCGCGCAGCGACAGCGGCGCGTGGGTGTCGTGCCACGTGGTGATCAGCACCGCATCGAGGTCCGGGTCGCCGAAGAGCCGCTCCGGATCGTCGGTGGCGTAGGCGCCCCCGTAGGCGTCGCGGTACGCCTCCGCCTTTGGTACGTCGACGTCACACAGCCCGCGGACCTCGATCCGCTCCGCATGCGGGCGCAGCGCCTCCGAGATCGCCTCCGACTTCGCGCTCGTCGGCCCGAGGTGGGCCTTGCACATCCCGCCACAACCGATCACGCCAAGCCTGACGGTGCTCATGGGGGTCTCCTCTCGGGGCACAGTTCACCGGGTTTCCCCCCGGCGGCTACCCCTACCTGCACGACCCTCCGGCTGTGTCGCGGCAAACGTGCGCTGCTACCCTCTGATCGTCCCGTCACGCTCATGTTGGGGAACATCGTGGCTCGACCTATCGAGCGCACTATAGAAGACGATGATGAGCCCAGTAGATGTCCTGCCGTGAAGGGATTCGTCGGAGAACGGCGAAGTGTGTCATGTAGGGCCTACCAGGTACCCATGAAGGGCGTATGATGCCACGGAGGGAGGCACCGCACTCCAACTATCGTCTTCCGATGTGCTCCCGTGTGCAGCAAGACTCGGAATGACTGGAGGGGAAGCCATGACCGGACGATCGAGAGTATTCGCGCATTGGTTCGGGTCGCTGGCTGTCTTGTCTGGGGTGTTGCTGGCCGCACTGCCGTCAACGGCTTTGTGCGTCAACTCTGGCATCGTGGGACTCCTGCCGTCAGGCTACTACGGCAAGAGCGAGTGGACATACGTGCACGCGGTGAAGATGGCGGACATCAACTCCTCAAGCTCCCACTACTCCACTGCGGTGGACTGGAGCAACCCGTCGGTGGGCGGGTACTTCTCGTTCTCGAGCCTGCCAACTGGGAACTACGAACTCCACGGCGGGGACTACCTCTCGGGCTACCTGTGCTGGCCGCACCCCGACATGACTGCGCGCGTGGTAGCCCTCAGCAGTCCCCCGGCCAACGGCCCAACCGCCTCGGAGATGACGAACTACAGGACGGACAAGTACAGACCCGTGTACCCCGGCCGCACGACAGTTGGCGGCACTGTTCGCGACGGTGACTACGTGAACCTGCCGCCGCTTTCGGGCGTGAACGTCTGGTCGAACGCGTTCGGACAGGAGTCCTGCGGCGCAGACGTGACCATCGGGGACGGTTCGTTCTCCATCCCTCACGCGCTGAACGCCCTGTACTACGGCCCGGACATGCTGACCGCGCAGGCGGCGGGCCGGAAGCCCGCCTACTACAGCTCCTATTCGAGCCTGGGGGCCTACGTGGACGCAAGCGGCTACCCGACGAATGTGACCTTCAAGCCCCCCACCCCAGGCAGCCCGACCTATGCTAGGATCGCGGGTGAGATCACAAACTACGTGACGGGGTTTGTCGCGTGCTACGGGCTGTGGTTCGACGGCACTTGGGGCCTCTGGGAGGAATACGAGCACCCGCTACACTACTCTTCTCTGGTGTATGCCCCTGTCGCCACGAGCATCGAGCTCCACCCTGACATAGGCTGGTTCCCCGTTCCCGGCATGGCCTACGGGCAGTACCTGGCGGGCGTGTCGCCTGTCTTAGGCCAGCCGAACGTCTCCGTGGCCCCCGGGCAGACGACCGTACTGGACCTCGACGCCCGCGACTGCACGCACGTGTACGGGCAGATCACCGCCGATACCCAGAAGGGGGAAGCCCTGGGATCGAGCACCATAACGTTCGTGCACGCGGCGTCCAGCCAGCGGCTAGACTGCTTCACCAATGAGTTCGGGTACTACTCGGTCCGGCTGCGGCCGGGGAGCCACACCATGACGGTGACGGCACCGTACGGGTTCGTGAACAGCGTCACCTACCCCACCAACCTGCAGGCATTGACGTCCTACCGAATGGACCGGTCTCTCCCGGCCGCGTATGCTCAGGGCATCAAGGGCCGGGCGTTCTCCAGCTTCAGCCCGGTGGGAGTGGGCGTGACGAAGAGCGGCGGGTCGGTGGACTTCGTCTTCGACATGAGCGCCCTCCGCAACAGCGGCGGACCGTACTACAACGACTACTACCAACCGCTGCCTACCGGCACCTACACAGTGGGTTGGGGCGGACCGCCCAACAACTCGACGAACGTGACGGTGACTTCCGGCCAGTTCACTACGCTGCACCTGTATGATCCGTAGCCCGTCAGCTAGCCAGTGGACAAAGGCGGCGAACCCGCCTGGGGCTCCCCAAGCACAGACGCGTTCGTCCCCTTGCGAGCTCGCCCGGCGACGCTCACGGCAGCGTGTAGCTGACGATCTGCGGGCCGGAGGTGAAGTAGATCTCGCGGCCGCGGATGGCGATGCCGCCCTCGATGCCTCCCGGGTATGTCGCCAGCACCCGCGGGCGGCGGGTGGCGCTGTCGATGGTGAAGATGCCCCCGGACGCGAGGCCGTACAGCTCGCTCTCGGGGCCGGGGAGCACCGCGTTGTAGGTTACGCCGCCCATCCCGTGTGGGGCCGAGTCGATGACCTCGCGCTTCGCCGGATCGAAGACGAACAGCGTGCCCCCGGTGAAGCCGTACACGAGACCGTCGGGCCCCACGGCCAACGCGACGACCGTGCCCTCTCCCGGAACGGGGACGGTTTCGAAGGTCTTCGTCTTGGTTGCCGGGTCCCAGAGGAACAGCTTCGCCTCGGTCTGGGTGGGGTGGCTCCCGCCCCCGCCGCTGATGGTCGTCCCGCCGACCAGCGTCCCGTCCGGCAGACGGGTCAAGGCCACGACGCTCTGGTCGGGGACCAGGTGCAGGTACTGCTCGACCGCCCCGGTTGCGGGGTCGAACACGCACAGCGGCCCGCCGAGCAGCCCGTACCCCGACACCGCGCCGATGTAGACCTTGCCGTCCGTCCCGGCAACCATCGCCATCGGCCGCCAGCCGCTGTTCTCGCCGTCGTAGTGGATGAGGCGGGGGTTGCCGCCGGTCTCGGTGCTGGGCGCCCACGGCTGCCCGGGCCGGTAGATCATCAGCGGGGCATCGCCGCTGTATGCCGCGCCGATGAGCACGTCGCCGTGCGCGAGGAACGAGTAGAACTCCCCTCCGCCCGGCTGGCCTAGCTCCTCCCATGCCTCGCTGTCGGGATCGGCGGACAGGAAGTGGATCGGCATCGCGGTGCTGCCGTACAGCCGGCCATCGGGCCCCAGGCCGATGCGGAAGAGCGACTGGCGCTTGCCCTCATAGCCCGTCTCGTGGCGCTCCGGCTGCCCGGTGGCGGGGTCGGTCACCGAGACGCTCCGACCGTCGTAGGCCACGACTCGCCCGTCGGCGAGGGTCAGGGGCGGCTCGCCCTTCATCTCCTCCGGGGCGATGGGGACGGCCTCCCAGCCCACCAGCCGGAAGCGCTTCCCCCGCACCGAGCCGTACACGACGCCGTCGTCGGCGCGCACCACGTTGCCCCAGTCCTCGGCGGCGAACTCCGGCGGCAGAATGTCGCGGTGCTCTCCGGTGGCGATCTCGTAGGCGACGATGTGCGCCTTCGCGGGACCCAGGCCCGTATACACGAACCCCTGATCGTCCGCCGCGACGGAGCGCGCGTACAGCTCCGTCTCATCCATGCGACCCAGGTCCTCCCCCTGACCCGTCGCGGGATCGAAGCGCACCAACTTCGCGCTCGGGTAGGTGCAGCCGTACAGCTTCCCATCGGTCCCGATTGCGAGCTGCCAGATGTACTGCTCGGTCTCGCTGGGCCGGCCCAGATCGACCAGCGCCCGCTGCGCCCAGTCCACCCGCAGGACGTGCGCGGCGGGGAGCGTGCCCACATACACCTGTCCATCGGGCCCGAGGGCCATCGCCCACGCCCCGCACTCGCTCGGCAGCGGGCTGGAGAAGACGTCCGTCTCCCCGGTCAGCGGATCGGTCGCCACGATGTCCAGCGTGTCGCCACCGTAGATGTGCGAGGCATACAGTCGCTGCGAGCCCGGCTCGGGCCCCGGGCCGATCAGCGTCTTCAGACAGGCGCCGATCCCCAGGAAGCGCGCGTGCAACCGGAAGCCCTCCGGCTGCGCGCTCGCAGTGCAGCACAGGGCAGCGGTTGCCACGATCAGGACGAAGGGTGCGCAGGTCATGGGATCACCACAGCAGGTTACTGGGGAGTTCGGGTCCATCAGCCATCAGGGCTCCCGGTAGACGTGGACGCCCCAGGGCTCGAAGGCGTCGCGGAGGGTGCCGTTCTCGATAACGAGCGCCGCGCCCTCCTCGGCATGGCGCTCGAGGCGCGCAGTTGCGCCGAGACCGCCGATGGTCGCCTCAGCAGGCACGTCGGACTCGTTGACCGCGAGCACCCACAGCTTCCCCTCGACGCGACGGGCGGCCGCGATGACGCCTGCTCCCTCCACCGTGACCGGCGGGCGTTGCTCAGCGACGAGAGCGGGCGAGAGATCGGCAAGCTCCCGCGCGATCCGACGGAGTGACTGCCAGATGTCGGACTCCTGATCCTCGTAAGCGGCGCCCCAGTAGATGATGCCGACCGCGCCGTGGAGGATCGAATCGTAGGCCATGAAGCGCGTCTCGGCCCAGGTGGGCGCACGCTTGTGGAGGTCCGGGTTCTGCTCCCAGGCGCTCCACCCGAACCCCTGCAGGATCGCCCACACGGGCTTGCGGGCGTCCACCGTCTGGTGCTGCTTGTCCATCTCGGCGCCGACGACGCTGAGGGTCTTGTTGGGCAGGTCGGAGTGATCGGCGCCCTCGACCGGGTAGACATCCATCCCGGTCACATCCGCCCAGCGGCAGTAGCGGGCCAGGTCGGCAATCGTGTTGCGCGGGGCCTGGTTCTGCCAGAAGACCAGCGCCGGCGCTGCCGCGCGCGCCGCGAGGTAGCCGTCACGCACCTCGCTGACGGGCACGCCGTTCCACAGGGCCTCATCGCACATCCAGCCGAGGAAGCGAGGGTGACCCGCGACGTTCTGCGCGCTCGTGGCGAACAGCCTGCGCTTCTCGGCCGAGGGCACATTGCCGTAGACGTGACCGTTGTTCCACTCGATCACGTACACGCCGAGTTCTTCGGCCTTCGCCAGAGCCTCCTGTGCCGGAGCGGGCTCGCCGGTGGTGAACGTCCCGGGGACCAGCAGGTTGAACCCGGCGGCCGCGATACGCGCGGCCTCCGGGCTGGTGGGGCCGAAGTTCGTGACCCCGATCGGGAACCAGGGCTTCCCGTCCAGCAGCGCGATGTGGTCGGCGCGGAAGTAGAGGCCGGGCGCATCGCCCGGCACGATGTCGAGGCAGACCTCCTCGCTCGCGAGAGCGGTCTCAGCCCCGGGGCGCAGAACCTCAGCGACCACGCGATAGGCGCCGAGGGTCAGGCGCTCTGCCTCCGGCGCCCAGGTGACCGGGCCCGCGGTCCAGTCGGGTGACGCTTCCTGCAGCACCGCGCCCTGAGCGTCCACGAGGCGGAGGCGCAGCCGGAAGTCGAGGTCGTCGCTCTTCAGGTCGCACCACGCCTGCACTGCGCGGGCGTCGATCCCGTCCCGGATCAGGCCGCGAGCATTCGGCGCGTCCAGTCGCAAGGCGATCTCGGCCAGCAGCCCGCGTTCGGTGAGCGTGACATCGTCGAACCAGACCGTCCCGGCCCCAGTGTTCTCCAGGACGACCGTCGCCCGGGCGGCGTTGGCGGGCGCCGTCGCGCGGAGCGTCTTGCCCTGCCAGCCCTCCCAGGTCTGGTCCTTCATCTCGTCGATACCCAGCCCGTCGCCTTGCGCGGAAAGCCACTCGATGGCGAGGCGGAACTCGCGGCCGAACCGGTCGGCCCGGGTGGCGGCGGAGAGCTCATACTTGGCGGCGGGCGTGACCGGCACGCCGGGTTGCCGCCAACCAGCGGCGCCTTCGGCTCGCGCGTTGACCTGGCCGCTCGTCGCTCCCTCGGCATCGGCGCGGGCGCCGTCGCCCGAGGGCGTCCAGGCGTCGGGCACACCGTCGCCATCACCGTCGGACTCAAAGCCCGGGTTCGTCAGCGCGCTGGCGGGCAGCTCGCCCACCTCCCACAGCCCGACCGAATCGAAGGCATACGTCCCCGGATCGTAGCACCGAAGGAGCACGATCACCCGGGTCGCCCCGAGGGGGGGCTTCACCGGTCCGATCGCCACGCGCGCCCACTTGTCTGCGACCGTCGCCCCCGCAGCGTCGCGGGAGAGGTACCCCTGGTCGCTGAACCACTGCAGCTCCGCCGAATGCGATCCGCCGGCGGCGTTCGAGGCCTTCACCGACGCGGCCAGCAG
>VGFB01000022.1 GCA_016869015.1 Armatimonadota bacterium | reverse complement strand
CTCGTCGAGCACATGCAGCGGGATGTCTTCGACGACGGGGCGCACTACGAAGTGACCCCAGGCTATCATGCGTGGGTGATGAACCTCTTCCTGAGGGCGGCGCTGCTGGCGCAGCGGAACGGGTACGAAGTGCCGGGGCTGCTGGAGAAACATGAGCGGATGTTCGAGTTCCTCCTGCATCTCTCCCGTCCCAACCGACACGCGCCCTCGCTCGGCGACGCCGGCGGCCCCGCCGGGCCGAGCCTCCGCGGCAGCATGGGCCTCGGCGCGCTGCTGTACGATCGCCCCGACATGCGGTACCTCGGGGTCGACAAGCCCGAGGAGTCGTGGCTGTGGCTCTTCGGCGAGGAAGCCGTCGCGCGGTATGCGGCGATGGAGCGCCGTCCGCCCGCGTTTACCAGCAGCTACCTGCCGAACGCCCTCTACTTCGCGCTGCGCACCGGTTGGGAGCCCGAGGACCACTACCTGCTCTTCGATTGCGCGCCCTGGGGCGGGGGACACAGCCACGCCGACCGCCTGAGCGTGTCCGCCTACGCCCTCGGACAGGACCTCGTCATCGACCCGGGGATGTACAGCTACGACGAGCCGCTCTCGCGAACATACCTGCGCTTCGGCCCGGCGCACAACGTCCTGCTGATCGACGAGGCGGACCAGCCGAACGTCGATCCGGTCGCCCTCGCGCGCGACTTCACCGAGGGCTTCGACTTCGTCTGTGGGCGTCTCACCGATGAGAAGCGCGGGCTCACGCAGACCCGCAGCGTCCTGTTCGTCCGGCCCGCGTACTGGGTCATCGCCGATCACGTCCAGGGCGAGGGGCCGCACCGCCTCCAGCAGCTCTTCCACCTGCCGCTCGGGGCGGCGGTCGGCCTGTCGGAAGCGCGCGCCGAGGTGACGCTGAAGGAGGGCACGTCCTTCGTGCTGCAGGCGGCCGGACCGCCGGGGGTTACGGGGAAGGTGCTGGAGGGCTGGGTGCCGACCGGCGGCGCCTCGGCCGAGAAAGCCCCGGTGGTCGCCTTCGAGTGGCACGCCGACCTCCCCACCGCCTGCGCCGCGCTGCTCTACCCCCTTAACGACACCCGCGCCGACGAGGTGCGGATCGAAACCACGCCCTCCGCCGGGCAAGCTCTCACCGTGGCCGTCACACGCCCGGCCGCCGCCGACACGCTGACCTTCGCCGCTGAGCCCGCGCCGCTACCCGGTGCCGACGCCCCGACCCGCGCGACCTGCGTGTCGGAGCGGGAGGCGGGGAGGGTGGTGTACGCGGCGCCGTAAGGGTCAGTACCGCCACCCCCCTGACCTGGAGGCCCTGGCCGCTTCGCGCCGCACACGGCGCGTATGGCCGAACAGTGCGTGCCTCGCAGGGCGGGCAGTGATCTCAGGCTTTGTGGCCCGCCACGTCAGTGGACGAAGGGACGCCTACACTCGGGGCACCAGGCGATGTGCTTGGAGGCCGCCCAGACACCGACGCCCAGCAGCCCGCCCGCCACGGCGAGCGGCACCGCGCCAGCGGTCGCGCCTCCCAGAGCGGCAATGCCGATATGAGCTCCAACTTGCCGACCCAGGAGACTTGGCAGGCCGGTCAATGCCGCGCCCCACAGCGTGTTCCGCAGAACCCGTTGACGGGGTGAGACCAGGTTCGGGTTGGTGTGGTGGCCACACCGAGGGCAGATGGTGTGCTCCTTGGTCTTCACGGCGCGCACCTCCCGGACTGTCGCTATCGACGGCGGTCTGCCGCTGACGCCTGCGATGATCCTGCCCACGACATGCCGGGAGCCCGGCTGCCCCAACATCCCCAGCGCCCTGTGCGACTGTGGGAGCATCGTCGGCCGTCCGCGCCTCACGCGTACCTCCCGTACCTCCTGGCCGCCGCGTACATGGCGAGCACGTTCTCGGTGGGGGTGTTGTCCTGGATCTGGTGGGTGGGGGCGAGGCAGTAGCCGCCGCCGGGCATCATCGTTCCGAGGGTCTCGCGGACGGTCAGGGTCACGTCGTCCACCGTGCCGTAGGCGAGCGGTCCGGCGGTGCTGATGCAGCCATGGAAGGCGAGGCGGCCGCCGAAGGTCTGCTTGAGGTGCGCGGGCGACATGTCTTTCGCCTCGGGTTGCAGCGTGTCCACGACGTGGATGCCCATCTCGATGAAGTCCTCGTAGGCCCAGCTGCTCGACCCGCAGGTGTGCATCATCACGGGGAGGTTGTGGCTCCGCGCGAGGTCGCAGTACGGCTGATAGCGCGGGCGGAGGTGCTTGCGGAACGTCTCGAGACTGATCAGCGGGCCGATCTGGGTGCCGAGGTCCTCGCCGAGCCACAGGAAGTCCACGCCGCCCTGCGCGGCCTCGAGGATGCGCGCGGTGACCTCGATCTGGATCGCCATCCGCCGGTCGGCGAGGAGCAGCCCGGCGGGCTCGTCGGTGATGAGGTCGATGAGCGTCTGCTCCATCCCCCGCAGCATCCCGTTCCCATTGATGATGTCGCCATACCCCGCCGAGCCGTTGATGGCGAACCGTTCCTGGCGCTTGCAGGCCTCGGCGACGCCCGAGTAGTCGTAGTCATCCGGCGAGGGCAGCGGCCACGTGGCGACCTCCTCCTCGGTCGCCTCCCGCAGCGGGAAGTCGCAGAAGTCCCAGTACCCGCCGCTCGGATGCTCGATGTAGCGCGTGTGGATGCCCCAGAGCGGATCGACGCGCCGGTCGAGAACCTCCTCGTGCAGACGCGGTCCGGTGTAGGGCGCGCCGACGCCGCGGAAGTCGACGTCGAGCGCGGTCAAGAGCCCCTCCCAGTCGCTCTCCGCCAGGCCGAAGTGCGCCATCAGCCGCGCGTTGATGCCCGGGTTGCCCGCGTAGTTCAGAGGCACCCGATCGGGCTCCTGATGGGCGAAGGCGGTGAGGACGCGGTCTTTAGGCGAGAGAGGCGAGGGCATGAGCAGGGGCTCCCGGAACGGCTTACTCGGCGAACTGGCCGCTCAACGCGCAGTAGACGGTTGCGGCCTCGCGGCCGGCATGGGTCAGTCGGACCTTCACCCAGGGCCAGCGGACGTAGTCGGCCGGGGGCTCGAGGTAGGTTGTGGTCCGGGCGTTCGGGCGCGTCTCTATCGGGCGCCACGAGTAGTTGCGGTAGTCGTAGACTTCCAGCTCGGGCCCCGAGCCCTCGACCCCCGCCGTGAGCAGCAGCCTGTCGAGCCGCTGCGGACGGGGGCTTGAGGAGAGTCGGAAACGCACCTCGTGGACCCCGGAGTCCACTGCGAGCTTGCCCTCCGACCCAAGCCGGACGCCGCGCGCCGTAGCATCCAGCGCCGGCAGCACGTCCACGAAGCCGCGAAGCCCGCCGCTCGCGGCAGGCCCCGGGGGCACCTCCACCAGGACGAGCAGCTCCCCGGCGTGCACCTCGCGGGCCGGGGCCAACGTGACCAGAGGCCGATCCGGCCGGACCCACGCCGCCACAATCGGCGTGGCCGGGGCGAAGGGGTCCGGGGCGCTCGTGTCGGGCGGCATCCAGTAGGACGGCCCCCCGAACAGGCCGCCGCTGGGCGGCGAGCCCATCTCCATGGACCCGAGCCGGCGGAGCAGCCGGTGGCGGATGCGCGCCTCGGCCGAAGGCGCAGTCTTCGAGTCCTCGGCCTGGGAATGCTCCGCCACGAGGTCGAAGGGAGTCTTCCCCGGCGCGGCGGGCTGGCGTTGGAAGCGGCTGCGCTCGAAGGGGTCGGTCTCGCGGGTCTCGCCGGCGGGAATCAGCCCCGACATCAGCACCGGGGCGCTGGGCAGCAGCACGAAGGGCCAGCGGAGGTCGTACGGCGTCCCGTTCTCGATGGACACCGCCACCCGGTTGGCATCCAGCTCGACCAACCGAGCCGTGATCCGCCCTTGCAGCTGCCAGGGCCCCTGAACCCTCACCGCGCCAAAGCCCCACAGGTCGACCGGCATGTCGCGGACCGCGAAACCCGCCTGCTGCCGGACGGGATGGCTGCGCGCTCGCCGGGCCCCCGTGAGGTACTCTGCGGTCTGGGCGCCATCGGCGGGCGAGAGCCCATACTCCCGCGCCGCCGCCGACCGTATCCCCCACACCGCCTCCAGCCAGCCGACCGAGGCCCCCGAGCGAGCCACCCCGACCCCGGCTGCGTACGTGCGGCAGGCCCCGAGCCGGGTCGCCGAGCCGATGTACCACGCCCCCACGCTGAACCCCAGGACGACCAGCAGCGTGGCCTGACCCGTCCACTCCCGGCGGTCCAGCCGCTTCGCCACCAGGTTCACGGCAACCAGCACCCCGATGTACGCCAGCAGGTATCCGCCGAGGAGCCCGAAGGCCTCCCACTGGAGGATCGGGAGCTGCACGATCCCCGGCGACAGGCCGTCGCCCGGCCACGAGGAATCCTGCGACTTCAGCCGCGACAGGGGCCGGCAGCGGTCCATCGGGTGCTGCTCTTCCAGCAGATCGGACCACACCTCCGTGAGCAGCGAGTCGGCCGCGTCGAGCGGCGGGGCTGTGCAGTCGGCCGCCAAGAAGCACGCCATTCCCGTCTCGCTGGGCCGCGAGGCCAACAGGGGGAGGCCGTCCTGCTCCACGATGACGCGGGCGTCCGGCTTCCGCTCCGTCGCGGCGACGAGGGCGCGCCCGGAGGGGAGACGCTGGCGGAAGTGCTCGGCGAGAGCGTTGAGGTTCGGCATGGCGCTCTGGCCCCGGAACCGGACCGGCGAGAGCTCCTCGATGAAGGAGTCGCGCAGCTCGGCTACGGCGGGCGAGGAGGTGACGATCAGCAGCCCGCCGCTCTTCACCCAGCTCACCAGCGCCTCGCGTTCGAAGTCCTCGAAGTCCTCCGGCGAGATGTCGCGCAGCACGATCGCCGTGACACCCTCATAGCCCGCGGCGCGGTCGGGCAACCCGAGCGCCCCCGTCGAGCGGTCGGGCGTCACGTAGGCGACCACGGAGTCTGCGGCCGAGTACTCCGCGGCGCTCCGGTGGCCGCTCGTGACGGGCGCCGCGCCGATCGTCCCCAACCCTCCCGCCTTCCGGCTGACGCCTAGCACGATCCGCGAGCGGGGGTCGTGCCAGGAACAGGTGGCGGTCTTGACCACAGGCGGCCCGGCGGTGGGACGGAACTCGACCCGCAAGGCGGTCATCCCGGTTCGCGGCCGGGCATACAGGAGGAACGCTCGTCGGGAAGAGGGTGGGGCTTCCACGGGAATGCGGTAGTCGCTGCGGGCGTCGGTAGCGTCTTGGGGGGGGAGGACCAACTCGCCCAGGGCCGCCTCGCCCGGGTTGCTCAACACGACCCGCACCGGTGTCCAGCAGCCCAGCTTGGCATGGCCGCCCAGACCGACGGTGACGTTCAACTCCACGGCCGCGAAGCACGCGGGGGAAAGCAGCAGGGCGACGGCGAGATAGGGGACAGGCGCCAGTCTCGGACATGACGTCTGTCGGACAACGGTGCCTGTCCCTGATTTCGCCTTCCCGTCAGCCGGTGAGGACATCATAGTAGCCCGCAATGCGGTGCCGGGGCCGGTAGCCCTCGGGCAGAGACCTCAAGCTGATCGCGCCCACCGGGCACAGCTCCCCGCACAGCCCGCAACCGCTGCACTCCTCCGCGATGAGGCGAATGGGGCCCTCACGGTCGTCCTTCGTCGCCCCGTGGGGGCAGACCCGCACGCAGGTGCCGCAGGACGTGCAACGCTCCGGATCGATGGCGGCCACCACAGTCTGTCGGCGCTCGACCTGCGTCTGTCCCTTGACCCGGCTCACCGCCTTGCCGCGGAAGTCAGCGAGCGATGTGTAGCCCTTCGTCTCCATCCAGTCCCGCAGCCCCTGCAGCATCGCCGCCGCGACCCCGTACCCCTGCAGGTACAGCACGGTGCAGAGCTGCACCGTATCCGCGCCCACGAGGATGTGCTTCACCACATCCTCGGCATTCCACACGCCGCCGCTGGAGCTGATCGGGAGCTCCGTGGCCTTGTCGATCTGCCAGAGCCATCCGAGCACGTAGTACAGCGACCAGGGGCCGCCGTGGCCGGCCATTCCGCCGTGCATGATCGGGGCTTCGGTCTCGATGTCGATGTCCAGCCCCGCGAAGCGGCTGAACGGCACGACCCCGTCCGAGCCGGCCCGCTCCATGAGCCGCGCGATCTGCGAGGGCGAGCTCATCTGCGGGGTGAGCTTCGTGGTCAGCGGAATCGAGACGGCCTCCCGGGCGATGCGGGTCGCGCTCTCAATGAACTCGGGCAGCGCCGCGAGGTTGTCGGTCAGGTGCGCGCTATAGGGGCACGAGAGGTTCAGCTCGACCGCATCCGCGCCCGCCTGCTCCATCAGACGCGGGTACTCGCTCCACGCCTCGTCGGAGACGCACGCGCAGCTGCCGATGACCTTGATGCCCAAGGCTTCCTTGGCCTTGCGGATCTCCTCGCAGAACTGCTGCGGGTCCAGGTGCGCGGCCTGCTCGTAGGTGTAGAACGTCGTGGAGCGCGCGGCGCCGATCCGCCGCTGCAGCACCCGGAACATCGGCGCCGGGTCCCGCCGCGCCACCGGGTCCTCGAACAGGGTCTTCATCACGACCGCCGACATGCCCGCGTCCTCGCACCGGCGCATCTTGTCCACGATCTCGGTCGTGCCGGCCGAGGCCGCGATCAGGGGATTCGGCAGTTCGAGGCCACGAGCATAGAGACATCGCAGATCCATCAGCCAGTCCTTTCACGGGCGCGCCCGGCGGCCTCGGGGACAGACAACCAGACCCGATGGGGCTGGGTCTCGTCGTCAGTCCCCCGGTTCTCGTCAGTTCTCCACCGCGGCCAGGGCCTCGTCGGAGACCTCGAAGTTCGAGTAGACCTGCTGCACATCGTCGTGGTCGTCGAGCTGCTCCATGAGGTTCAGCAGGTTCTTGGCCTTGTCGTCGGGGACGGGCACGTTGCTCTTCGGCACGAAGGTCAGCTCCGCGCGGTCGAACGCGTACCCGGCCGCCTTCAGCGCATCGTGGACGGCCTGGTAGTCGCGCGGGTCGGTGACGATCTCGAAGTACTCGTCGTCCTCGGTCACGTCATCGGCGCCGGCATCGACCGCGGCCAGGAGCAGTTCATCGCCATCGACCGTCTCGCCCTTCGCGACGACCAGGACGCCCTTCTGCTCGAACATCCACGCCACCGAGCCCGCCTCACCCAGATTCCCGCCGGCGCGGTCGAAGAGGCGGCGGACCTCAGCCACCGTGCGGGTCTTGTTGTCGGTGAGGCAGGTCAGCATCATCGCGGCGCCGCCGGGCCCGTAGCCCTCGTAGGTGATCTCCTCGTAGCTGACGCCGTCTATCTCGCCGGTGCCCCGCTTGATGGCGCGCTCGATGTTGTCGGCCGGCATGGAGACCGCCCGCGCCGCCTCGATGCCCAGCCGCAACCGGTTGTTGACCGCCGGATCGCCGCCGCCCATGCGCGCCGCGACGATGATCTCCTTGGAGAGCTTCCCGAATACCTTGCCCCGCTTCGCATCCTGCCGGCTCTTCCGGTGGATGCGGTTCGCCCATTTCGAATGACCGGCCATGGCCCCTGTTCACACCTCCGAAGTGTCCCTGCAGGCGCGATTATAGCACTGGGGCAGAGCCGGAGCAAGGAAGGGAGGTCTGCGTCAGGGGGAGTCGGCCTCCCGGCCAGGGAGCTGCGGGCGATGGTCTGCCTCGCCCTCCTCGACGGCACGCTCATGCCTCCCCGCGAGGGCCAGGAGGGCCTCTACGCGGGCAAGTGGGAGTACCAGGAGGTCGGGAAGATCGAGGGGATGGGGGTGGCGGTGAAGGAGGGGTAGGCGACGGCGTGCGCGGGCGGGATCTAACCCGCGCGGAACTCCTCGCGGCTCTTCTTGGCGTCCCGGACGATGGCGGCGAAGGTGCCATCCGCCACCTCGTCGTGCGTAGGCACCTGGGTGCGTCGCGTAGGGTCATCGGGGTGGACCCACAGCCACCCGTGCTTGCCCTTCCTCGTGCGCTCCAGGCCGTTCCTCTTCAGGACGCGGTTGATCGTGTCGGGCTTCACGGGTACCCTCGGCCCCCTCAGGCAACACTGCCAGGGATGTCCTTCACCGGGAGTTCGGCACCCATCCCTGCGAGCACGTCCAGCATCTCGGCGATGGACTCGGCTATAGCGGCAAGCGCCTCATCGCGCCCGGTCTGTTGTACGGCGCAGCGGACCGTCGGGCAGTGTGCAACCCACAGCCCCGACCTAGCATCCGGCCAGAGCTTCACCAGGTAGCAGTCAACGATAGCTATCTCCAGTTCGGCGAGGGTCCGCTGAAGGTCCTCGGCCTGCGCGTCGAGATCGGCGCGTAGACGGGCCAGCTCGTGCCGGGACTCCGGCCCCGCGGCCAAGCTGGTCACCACCACCGTCTGGTACTGCGCCGCCTCCAAGCTCAGGTTGCGCACCCCCGGCTCATACCATCGAATGGCAGTCTCGGGTCCGAGCGCCTTGGGGTGTGCGGCCAGGACCTGACAACTCAGGGGCTCAGTCGTTGTTGCGGGGAAGAGCCCCTGAGCGGCGTGGCCGCTGATCGCGGCGTCACCCTCGGCTGGGGCGGCGTAGTTGGACCCCCAAGCCTTGGCCTCGTCGGACGGCTCTCGGCCCCTTGACCCTCTGTCGCCCTTCTGTACGGGTACCCCGGGCATGTTACGCACTTGATGCCTCCTCCTCCGGCGACAACCCGTAGCCCAAGTGCTCGGCCAGCGCGCCCGCCAGAGCCTCCGCGAAAGCGCCCGGCATCACGTACGAACCAAGCAGTACCGCCACCCCTCTGCCCGCCTCCTTGTCTACGGCGAAGGCTGGTATCTGCCAGAACGTGACGGTGATTTCTGTCTCGCCCGATGAGAGCACGCGCTTCTGAACGTTGACGTGGTTGGTGTACTGGCTGGCCGTTCCCTCGGGCACCTGTAGCGTCATGTCGATCACGGCCGCGGGTTCACTCGCGCTCTTCCGGCTGGCGGTCTTCGCTCTTGCCATCGTGGACCCTCCGACGTCTGGGAGCCGCGCACGGGCGCTCTAGTATGACGTTCGTGCCTCGGGAGCGGTTCACCTCCCCGCGCCGAGAGCCGCTTGCGCGGTGCGGCCCCAGCTTCCAGGCCATGTCCCGAACGGCCAGCCGCATTCGCTGACTGGTGCGGTGTTCCTGGTAGAGTACTCCGGCAAGCAGCCCATCGAGAACACCAACATGATCAACGTTCCTCTGTCGCGCCCGCCTCTGCGCGCCTGACACTGGGGAAGTCATGCGCCACGCGGGCGAGGAGGGCATCGGGGTCGTTCTCCATCGCGTAGATCCTCACGCGCCAGACCTGCTCGGTGGGGGGCGTGTTAATCGGCAGCCAGAGCGGGTTGTTGTGCATGCAGTCGTGCCAGGCCTGGCACATCAGGGGCGCCGAGTCGTTAGCGATGGCGGCGAGGTACTTCCCATCGCGGGAGACCGCGCCGATGACCGTCGTCGTGTAGCGGTCGGGGCTGTAATCGGCCCACGAGGTCGGCCCGACCGTCGGCACGTCCTGCCACTCGCCGACGTACATCTGCACCCATACCGGGTTGTTGTAGGGGTCGTCGGCCGCGCGTACGGGGATCGGGCGGCGCTCGGTCTCGTGCAGGAACGTGAGGCCCTTCCGCGTGAAGATGAAGCAGCGCTTGACGAACTCGGGATAGGGATCAGGCGCGCTGGCGAAGAGCGGCGCCCGTCGCAGCTGCCAGCAGAGGTTTGGGCCGGGCACCCCTACCGGCGCCTCGCCCGATTCGACCTGCACCCGCGCCGCGAACTCGACCGCCCCGGGCTCGGGGGTGACCGTCGTGACCCACAGCACGTTCGGCATCGCCCGCAGGCGGTGTCGCAGCTCCAGCCGCCCGCCGTCCAGCGCGCTCGCGCCGAGGAAGTCCACGTCGCTCTCGTAGCACCATGAGTCGCACGTGAAGTTCGGCACGTTCGGGAAGGCGGCCGAGACGAGCGTCAGCGTGTCCCTCGCCCACACGCCAAGGGTCGGGAGCCGGTCGGGCTGGGGGTTCGTCGCGGTCACGATCATCTTCGGCTCCTGGGCGTGCCCGACGGTCGTCGTCGGGCCGAAGATCGCGCACAGCAGACAAGCGCCAACCATGGGTCGCGCTCCCTATCGCCCGGCCAGCTTCTCGATGGCCCGGGCAATCTCCAACCGCCGCGCCAGCAGCGGGGCCGGATCCTGGGTGTAGGACACCAGTGAGGCGGAGACGGTCGCGGGCACTCGCAGCAGGGGCGTGTACTCCGCGGTCTCGGCGGGCTTCAGGCGGCCTCGCTTCTCTTCCAACAGCCGCCGGAGCAGGGCGAGGTACTCGTAGTCCTCGACCCCGTCGCGCAGCGCCTCCCAGCGCAGGCTGCTCACCGGGCCGTCGAGGACGGCTTCAGGCTGGGCGCCGGTGGCGGCCCGGGGCGGGTAGAGGAACCGCCCGTCGCCGCAGTTCCAGCGCCGCTTCTCACCGCGCGGGGTCCCGTAGCCGTCCACCCAGCTCATCGCGTCCGCGTACGGGTCCTGCGGCGCATCGGGGTAGGCGGCGCCGCTCGTCCACCAGGTGCTCTCCCAGATCAGCACGCCGTCGACTTGCTCCTGCCAGGTCTGCCAGAACCAGAGCCGCAGATCGGTGCCGGGGCGGTCGATGAAGTTGGCGATGTAGGGGGCCTTGGGCCCGCAGCAGATGTACCAGGTGTACAGGTCCCCGGCCTGCCGGCGTTCGTCGGCGAAGCGCGGCCGGTGGGTGTGCATGATCGGGCACCACAGGTCGATGAGCCCGATGAAGTCGTCCGCCGCTCCCAGGTTCATCGGGACCATCCGCCGCAGGCCGGGGAAGTTCTCCTTGAGGCGCCGCAGCTGGGAGACGACAAACGGGTAGTCCTTCACGTCCGGCTCGTCAAAGGGGTAGACCACGGCGCGGTCCAGGAGGTCCCGCTCCTGCAGGTGCGTCCGCGCCCCCTCACACCAGGCCCGCAGCAGGGCGGCGTACTCCGGCGTGTCCTCGGCGTAGCCGCACAGTTCGCCCGGGTACCGCTCGTGGAAGGTCCCGCCGCCCAGGCCGGGCACGTGGAAGACGAAGGAGTTGAAGTGGAACTCCTCGATGGCGCGCTCCATGGCCCGGTCCCACCTGGTCCAGTCGAACTTCACCAGGTCGCCGCCGCCGATGGGTCGGGCCTGCTCGAAGCCGCCGTCGACGATGAGTTCGTTGCCTGTGGCCGTGTCGAGCAGTGAAACCTCGTCCAGCCAGACCGTCCCGGTGTTCTCGCCCCCCGGGGTCCACTCACAGCCCAGGACGCTCAGGACGGCGGTCGTGGCGCCCGGGGGCGGGTCGGCGAAGGTGAACTCGGCCGGCTGCCAGGCCGTTGAGCCGGGCAGCCGGCCATGTTGGTTGCGGTTGGGGATGTGCGCCCCCGCCGCGTCGCGGTAGGCCAGGACCACCATCGCCGGGTCGGCGGTCGCGGTGCGGTACCAGAGGCTGAGCTTCAACGGGGCCGTCCCCACGACCAGCGGCTCGACGAACGAGGCCTGTGGCGCGCCTTGCGCGGAGGCGTCCTCACTCCGCAGCGCCGCCGCGCCCGCGTGCGGGTTGTCGGTAACGACCCTCCCCCCGTTCCAGCGGCTGCCCGTCTGCCACTGGTACGTGAACGCGTCCAGCGGCGCGGGGTTGTACGGGCTGATCCGGTGGTCGGCGAAGCTGCGCAGGTACTTGTCCAACACGGCTCGCTGGTCGGCCTCGGTCGTCAGGTTGTGGTAGCGCCGCACGTTCCCCGGGCTGAAGCCGAACATGGTGCGGCAGGTGCTGTCGGGCGGGAGCGCAAAGCCGAAGACCTCCACCTGGACCGGCACGGTAGCCCTGAAGCCCTCGGCGGTCAGCGTGACCTCTCCCTTGTACAGGCCCGGGCGGGCATCAGCGGGTGCTCTCACGCTGAGCCACAGGGGCTGGTTGCAGCCCGCGGGGACATCGCGGCCACCGCCGAGGGGCGGCAGCGGGTCAGGCCACAGGCCGGTGCGACCGATCTCGTCCGAGGCGTACTCCACGTTGACGTAGTCCACGGCCAGCAGCTCCACCGCCGACGCGGGCAAGGTCGCTCCGGACGTGGCGCGGAGCGCGCCCACCTCGCCCCGAAGACCCCGTAAGGGCCGCTCAGGGCGGACGACGATCTGTGCCCCCTCGGCCTCGTTGCCGGCCAGGCGAAGGGTGACTGCATCGCCCGGGGTGTTCGGCAGCGGCCGCGTACGACTCACCTTCCAGCCGGAGGTCGCCCACCACAGAGCGACCTGCCGGTCCGGCGAGGGCAAGGCTTCGCCATAGTGGCTGACGTCCAGGACGCACACGGTCTCATCGGTGGCCAGGCGGGTCTGCCAGCCGGGACCCAGAGTGAGTTCGAGCCGGTACCGGCCCGGCAGGGCGGTTACGTACGGCAGGCTCACCAGAGTCTGGGCCTCGGGAGCCAGCGTGACGGCGTCGCCCGACACCGTGACCGTCGCGCCACGCGGGTCCTCCACCTGCAGCTGGGGCTGCAAGGCCACCGGGCGGGCGGCCCGGTTGGCAACCCGTACGCCGAAGGTCGGCGAGTCGCCGGGGCGGCCCTCCGGCGTTACCGCGAGCCCCTCGTCCTCGCCCAACAGTGTGACGGCCGCCGTCTGTCCGGAGCAGTCGGCGCCGGCGCCTTCCACTCGGGCGTCATACTCGTAGCCCGTCACCTGGAAGAAGACGGGGCGCGTTCGATCGCCGTCATCGCAACTGAGGCGCACCCACACCGCCGCCGCAGGCAACAGGTCGGCCGGGACCGCGAAGCTTGGGGTCGGGGCCTCTTGGGCCACGGTGCCCAGGAGGCGGTAGTCCCGACCATCCGTGGACGCCTCCACCCGCAGCTTCAGGCTGCTTTCTTCGTGGAACCAGACGGTAGGCGTGACCGTGGCCTGGGTCTGGGGCCGCCCGGCCAGGAGGTGCCGGTAGATGAGATGCTCCCCCGCCCCGGTAAAGCGCCAGCGGTTGTCGTGGAAGGCGGCCGTGAATCCGGCCAGCGGGCGGCTGACGGTGCGCCAGGTCTCCAACGGCGCCGCGAAGTGATAGGCGCCGCCGGCAAGACTCTCGCCCTCGCCAAGTTCGAGGTCGTCCTGCCGGCGGTGCGCGAGCGTCACCGGATGCAGCTCGACCCGGTCGTAGTCAATCGCGCCCTTCAGCTGCCACTGCCCGAGGAGCAGACGGATGGGAACGGTCCCGGCGCCATCCGGCGCGGCAAAGCGCAGCCGCTGCTCCTGCCAACGCGGTCCGTCCTCCTCGGGTGCAAGGGCCAAGACCCGGATGGCGAAGCCCGGACCGATGACGGCGTAGGGGGTCGCCTCGCCGGCCGGCCGCAGGCGCAGCCGGGCGCGCATCTCGTAGACCTGCCCGGGCTCGAGCGCCACCGGGTCGCTGCTCCACTGGCCGCCATCGCGGACGGTGACGAAGCGCCGACCGTCCGCAGCCTCGCCCTCGCCCCAGGCGGTGTCGCCGGAGGCCGTCCAGCCCTCCGGGGACCCCTGCCCCAGCTCGAACGACCCGTTCGCGACCAACTGCGCGCCCGCGAGCCCAAGCCGGGTCAGGGCCAGGAAGGCAGGAAGCAGCAGACGAAGCATGGACACCGTCCTCCTGTGGCGGGACTGCCAGTGTCATCTACCCTCGACGTTGCCGCAAGTCCACTGCCCAGTTTCCCGAGGAGGTTCCGGCGCGCCTCCTCGACAAGATGGCCCGCAGGGAGGGATGGACTGCAATGGGCATCTACGTAGGGATCGACCTGGGCAGCACGACGCTGTCGGGGGTCGTGCTGGACCCGGCGACCCGTGAGGTTGTTACGCAGGAGACCGTGCCGAACGAGGCGGAGGTTACCTCCACGGAGGATCGGGAGCGGGATCGGTCGGAGTGGGACCTGGAGCGGATGGTCGAGAGCGCGCTGGCGCTCATCGGGCGGCTGGCATCGGGCCGGAGGATCGAGGCCGTTGGCGTGACCGGCCAGCAGCATGGGATGGCGCTCCTGGACCGTCTGGGGACGCCCGTCTCGCCCTTCATCGGGTGGCAGGACCGGCGCTGCAATGAGCCGCTGTCCGATGGGCGGACGACGGTCCAGCGGATGCTCGAGCAGGGCGGGGAGATGTTCCGCCGCAGCGGGTGCGTTCCCGCGACCGGCTACATGGCCTCGACGCTGTTCTGGCTGGTTCAGCGCGGCGAGCTGCCGGCGAAGGCCGTGGCCTGCTTCGCGCCGGACCACCTGGTCGGGCGGCTGTGCGGGAAGGACGCGATCACCGACCCGACGCTTGCCGCCAGCGCCGGGGTGTTCGACGTGGAGCGCGGCGAGTGGAATGCGGAGCTGGTCGAGGTGCTTGGGCTGCCGTTGGGCTGTCTTCCCGAGGTCCGGACGCCTTGCACCCGGGCGGGGGGCCTGAGCCGTGACGCGGCCGCGTTGACCGGGCTCCCGGAGGGCACCCCGGTCGCAACGCCCTGCGGCGACAATCAGGCAAGCTTCGCGGGGAGCGTGGGCGACCCCGCGCGCAGCGTGCTAGTGAACATCGGCACCGGCGGGCAGACGTCCGTGTACGTGGAGCAGGCGCTGTTCGTGGAGGGCCTCGATCTGCGGCCCTTCCTGCAACCCGGCTTCCTCCTCGTCGGCGCGGGCCTGGCCGGAGGCCGGTCGTACCGGATGCTGAGGGACTTCGTTCGAGAGATCGGCCGGCAGCTGTTCGGGATCGAGGATCTGCCCAACCTCTACGAGCGCCTGACGCAGCTCGCGGTCGACGCGCCGGCGGGCTGTGACGGGCTGACCTGCGAGCCGATCTTCGCGGGGACGCGCCACGAGCCCGACCGCCGGGCCGTCTGGCGGGGGATGAGCGAGGAGA
>VGFB01000021.1 GCA_016869015.1 Armatimonadota bacterium | reverse complement strand
GTTGGACGCCCTGCCCCGCGAGGGGCCGGTCACCGCCATCCTGGAGGGCAGCCTCACCGCGGGCCGCGTCGCGCTGACCATCGATGACGGGCCCCACCCGCTGACGACGCCCCTGATGCTGGACGTGCTCCGCCGGGAGGGCGTCCGCGCAACCTTCTTCCTCGTCGGGGAGAACGCCGAGCAGTTCCCCGAACTCGTGCGGATGATCGCGCGTGACGGGCACGAGATCGGTAACCACACCTACTCCCACATCGACCTGGCCGAGCTCAACCCCCGCGGCGTCTGGACGCAGCTACGCGGTTGCGATCGGGCCATCGAGCGCGCGTGCGGCGTCACCCCCCGACTGATGCGTCCGCCGGGCGGCAGCTGCTCCGAACTCGCGCTCCGGGTGACCGACGCCCTCGGCTACTCCACCGTCCTGTGGACCGCAAACACGGGCGACTGGAAGGATCAGGGCCGGGAGGCCATCCTTGCGAACGGTCTCACGCGGCTCCGCTCCGGCAGCATCATCCTGATGCACCAGGGCGACCTGTGGAGCCTGGAGGCCCTGCCGGAACTCATCGCCCGGGTCCGACAGGTCGGGCTGGAGGTGGGCACCGTCACCGAGGCGCTGGGCGCCGAGACGGCCCTGCGCTACGAGCCCGCAGCGCTCGTGGCTCTCGCGAGACAGGCTCACACGGACCACTATGAGCCACTGAGGGCGGGCGATGGGTGAGTTCTCGTTCATGCCGTGGGAGATCATGCTGGCCCGGCTGCTCCTCGCGGCCGGCGCGGGCGCGGTGGTGGGCGTTGAGCGTGAGCGCCGCGATCACCCCGCCGGTTTCCGCACCATGCTGCTGGTCAGTGTGGGCGCTTGCCTCTTCACCCTGGTCTCGCTCGCCCTGGCGGGGGAGGATCACGACCCGGGGCGCGTCGCCGCCGGCATCATTACCGGGATCGGGTTCCTGGGGGCGGGGGCCATTCTCCGCCACGGCGGTTCGGTCCGCGGTCTGACCTCGGCCGCCTCGATCTGGGCGGTCTCCGGGGTCGGCATGGCGGCGGGAGTGGGTTGGTGGCAGGCGGTCGTGGCAGGCACCGGGTTGATGTTCGTCGTCCTGACGCTGCTCAAGTGGATCGAGCGTCACGTCTTCCGCTCGGCCCATCCGGCGTTCGTCGACCTGCAGGTGACGGCCGAGAGGCTGTCCTTGTCCGCCCTCCGCGCCGCCCTCGCCGACGCCGGGCATGAGGCCGCCTCCGTCGAGATCAACCGTGAGCAGGGCTCGCCCACTTGTGTCGTCTGTGCCGCGATCGAGCACCTTCCTCGCCCCGACGCCGAGAAGCTCGCCGACACCCTCGCCAAGATCGACGGCGTGGTGTCGGTGAGGGTCGGTTAGAACCGGTCTTGCGGCCGGCGTGCTGTTCGTCGTGACGTTCGCCGTCGCCGTGCAGTCCTCCCAAAGGCCCCGATCGCCCTCACGCTGAACTTCCACCTCGGCATGTCATCGCCGCACCGTAGGAGGAGCCCGATGGGTCACGCGCTGCTCAGCTTGCTGGCACTGGTCTCGACCGTGGACGCTCAGGAGGGGCGGATCGAGGGCTGGACATACACGACCGCTGCGCCGCCCCTGACCGCCGAGTGGGCGGACACCACGCCCTCGAAGTTGTCCGACGGTGACCTCTCCCCGGGCAGGAGCGTCATTCTCAGCGGCGGCACGATCGTGCTGGACCTGGCCCTGCCGGCGGTCGAGCGCGTGACGGCGGTGCGAGCGCACACATACCGCCACAACATGAACTACAAGCTCGAGAAGATGGTCGTCGCCGTGAGACGCTTTGGGGAATGGCAGACCGTCGGCGAGGCGCAGGGCTACTGGGCGGACACCGAGGAGCACGTCTTCCCGCTGGCGGTCGAGGGGTTCAGTGAGACGACCGACGCGCTCCGCCTGACCTTCGTGACCGCGAGCATCGTCAGCCTCCAGGAGATCGAGGTCCTTGGCCAGTCCGCCGCCGGGGGCGGCGAGCGGGCGCTCAACGTACCCGAGGCCCCGACCGCCGGCCTGTCCTACCGCGAGCTGGACGCCGACGGAGACGGCAAGCCCGATCTTGTGCTGGAGAACGGGCACCTGCGCATGGTGCTGACGCCCTCGCGCGGCGGAGTCTGCGCCAGCCTGCTTCTGAAGGCGAGCGGGCTGGACCTCACCGCGCCCCCGGAGGCCGGCATGGGCCTCTTCCGCGACCAGCTCTGGGAGCCGGACTACAGCTTCGCCGACTGCTTCTACAGCACCGGCCACGGCGGCGACGTCCGCGAGCAGTGGGTGGAACTGCGCGCAGGGGGCGTCGGCGGGATGTTGGGCTTCACCAGCGTCCGGAAGCGACTCCGCCTGCGGGAGGGCAGTCCCGTCGTCCGGATCGAGTGGGAGCTGAGCAACGACCCATCGAGCCAGACCGAGTACGTCTATGCTCCGTGGTTCCACAACTTCACGGGGGTCGCCGGGACGACCAACACGTACTACTTCCCGACCGAGGAGGGCGTGAAGGAGCTCGTGTTGCCCCGTCGCGGTGAAGCGAAGCCCGCTCTCGAGGAGTGGTTCTTCGATCCGGCCCGGGGCTGGACGGCGGTCGTCTCCGATGGAGGCGCCGGGCTGGCGATCACGATGGAGTACAAGCGGCTCAACTGCTTCTATCACTGGGCCGGGACGACGTCCACGACGGCCACGCACGAGTGGCGGTTCAGCAAGTTCGCGGTGCCGGCGGGCGAGAGCCTCAAGACCGAGTTCCAGCTCACACCCTTCTCCGGCCTGGCGCGCGTGGACGGCGCGATTCCGGGCGCCGTGGGGGAGCTCGTGACCGAAGGCCCGGTTGAGGCAAAGCTCTTCCTGGCCGCCGGCGAGCCCGCGGGCGAGGCGCTGCTGGAGCGCCGGGCGTGGCCCGAGGGCGCGTGGCAGGCCATCGCGCGCAGGCCGACCGTGGCCCCGGAGGCCGCCGCCCTTGGGTCGATCACCGCCCTGCCCCTTGCGGAGCCCCTCCCTCCGGGGGCCTACGAACTGCGGCTTAGCCTGGTTCGAGGCGGTGAGAGCCTGCCGGTCGCCGAACGCCCCTACGCCGTGGGCGAGCTTCGCTTCGCCTACCGGATGACGCCCCCCGAGCCGCGCATCGGCCTCGCCGAGAAGGCCGCCGCGACCCTCGGGCACGAGCTGGAGATGACGGTCGAGTCGCCCCATTTCCCCTGGGCCCGCCCGGCGGCCGCCGGGCGGCTGAAGGCGCTCGTGCTCGTGGACGACCGGTACTGTCGGGAGATCATCGAGCTCGCCCAGCGCGCCGACCTCGACTTCAGCTACGTCAAGTTCTACACAACCCTCGACGAGGAATGGAAGTACCACGGCGACCTCTCCATCCAGACCCTTGCCCAGGCGCAGGAGCGGCTGACCAAGGCCCTGGAGACGGAGTTCGACGTGATCGTGCTCTCGGGGCTGAAGTGGGACCACCACTTCACGCCCGCCATCCGCAGCCGCATCGAGGAACAGGTGCGGGCGGGCACGGGCCTCGTGTACATCGAGCCCGAGGGCTTCACCGATGAGGACATGGGCGCGTGGCCGATGATGGGCGTCGCCCGGGGCAAGCCGATGGGCGAGTTCCACGCCTGGGAGTCCGTCGGCGATCATCCGGTAACTCGCGCGCTCCCCTGGGAGACCATGCCGCGCACCCGCCGCATGACCTACGACCCGGCGCCTACCGGGGAGGTGCTGGCGACCTTCGCTGACGGCGCACCGCTCATCGTCGCCGGGCAGGTCGGCGCAGGCCGAGTGCTGAGCCTCTCCTACGACACGCTGACCCATGACTACAACTACCGCGGCTACTCGGCCTTGACGCCGATCCTCAGCTATCGCGGCGGGTTCCTGCTCGATGAGTTCCGGGCGCTCCGCCACCCCTACTGGGAGCTCTGGTATGCCCTCCTCGCGCGGTGCGTCGCCTGGGTCTCGGGACGGCCGCCGGCGTGCGAACTGGGAGACCTGCAGCCGCAACTCGACCTGCGTCTCGACGCGCAGGGCCGCGCGCCTGCCGGCTCGCGTCTCAGCTGCGTGCTGCAGGGCCCCGTGAGGCCGGGGCCGGGCTCCATCCGGTGGCGGGTGGTCGACAAGCTCGGCGGCGAGCGCCTCGACGTGACCCGCGCCGTGGAGCTGAAAGCGGACGCGCGGGTGGAACACGATCTTCCGCCGCTCCTCCCGGGGCGCTCCCTGGTCTTCGTCCGCGTTTCGGACGCCGCGGGCGGCGCGCTGGCCTGGGGTGCGACGTACATTGAGGCGCAGGGCCCCGCAAGCCTCACCGCTCTGGAGCCCGCGGCGGACATCCTCCTTCCGGCGGAGCCTGACGCCTCGCTGCCGGCGGGCAGCGCCGCCTGGCGTCAGTGGTCACCCACCGAGCCCCTCCGCGTGACCGTCGGCGTGGATGTCGTGCAGCCGTCCCCTCCCGAAGTCAGCCTCCGTCTCGCCGTCTTCGATACCCATCGCCGGGAGGTCGCCCGGGAGACGAGACCCGTGCCCGCCGCGACAGAGGCCGTGCGTTTCGAGCTCCCGCTGACCGATCTCGTGAACGAGGGCCTCGAGGTGGTCGCCGAGTTGCGCTCGGGGGAGGCCGTGCTCGATCGCGCGACGCGGCGGGTCATCGCGCCTCGCCCGCAGGTGTGGGATCGCTTCACCTTCACCAGCTGGGGCGGCATCTACTTCTGGCGCAGCGAGTACCTCTTCGATCTGGTCGGCGAGCGCGTCGAGAGCCTGGGGCTCGACTACGCCTTCAACGGGATCAACGAGTTCGGCACCGGGCGCGTCTGGAACGACTACTGGCGCAACCTCGGCCACTCCGAGCTCGGGCTGCTCAGCTACATGGGGCGGGACGTGCCCGACTTCGTCGACGCCCGTTTCGCTGAGAAGTCGAAGCAGTACGCCGAGACCGGCGACCGCGCGGCGCTCGTGCGCGAGCCCTGCCTCAACGACCCTGAGTGGCGCGCAAAGGTGAAGGCGGCCATTCAGGCCCGCGTCCGCGAGCGCTTGCCCTACGGTGGGTGCTACGACTACTGCATGGGCGACGAGATGAGCCTCACCTACTACACGCAGTACCATGACTACTGCTGGTGCGAGCACTGCCTCGCGGGGTTCCGGACGTGGTTGGAGGCAAGGTACGGTGACCTGGAGCGCCTCAACGCCGCGTGGGAGACGCAGCACGCGGGGTGGCCGAACGTCGTGCCGATGACGCTCAAGGACGCCAAGGTGGCCGAGAACCCGGCGCCCTGGGCCGATCACCGCGCCTTCATGGACGACACGGCCGCGGGCTTCTTCGCCTTCGTGCAGGCCGCGATCGAAGCAGTCGACCCCGGAGCCAAGGCGGGCCTCAGCGGCACGCAGTCGCCCGAGGCCGGCAACGGCATGGACTGGTGGAAGCTCAGCCGCGCGTTCACCTACTACCACTCCTACAACACCAGTTGGTCCAACGAGATGCGCCGCTCCTTCCAGGCCGCGGGGGGCGCCGACCAATCACCTTACTACCTGGGCTATTGGCAGTCCGGCCGTAAGGTGGAGTACAACGGATTCTGGTGCCTGCTGCATGACACCAAGGGCATCAGCGCGTGGTACACGCCGTTGTTCTTCTACGGCGACCTCGCCGACAGCGAGTGCGGAGCGAGCACCCGCGAGTACGTGCGCGAGATGAAGGAGGGCCTCTGGGACGTCATCCGCGCCGCCACGCGCCGGCACGACGGCATCGCGATCCTCTACAGTCAGGCGAGCGTCCGAGCGGCCGCCCTGCTGGATCGACCCGCCGCCCTGAACGCCTCGCGGGACTCGTGGGTGAAGATCATCGAGGACCTCGGCCTCCAGTACGAGTTCATCTGCCCCGAGCAGATCGCCGAGGGCGCGCTCGACCCCGAATCAACCCCCTTCCGCGCGTGCGTCCTGCCGATGGCGATGGCGATCTCGCCGGCGGAGGCCCGGGCCCTCACCGCGTTCGCGGAGGCCGGCGGCACGGTCATCGCCGATGCCTGGTGCGGCGTGACCGACGAGCTCTGCCGTAGGCCGGGGCCCGAGGCCGCAACGAAGCTCTTCGGCCTTCACCGGGAGCCGCTGGGCATTCCCGGCGCCGGGGTGGGGATCGTCACCACCGAGGCCGTGGGCGGGCTTCCGGCGCAGTCCGCGGTTCGGCTCGGGGTGGCCGAGACGGACCTCCTGCCGGATGGCGCCGTCGCGCTCGCGGGAAGCGTGGAGCCCGCCGGCCTCCCCGCCCTGCTGCGCCACGAGGTGGGCAAGGGTCACGCCTACTACCTGAACCTCGATCTGACCCAGTTCGAGCAGGAGCGCCGGTTCCACAGCCCGACGGAGATCCACGTGCGCCAGATCGTCGCCGCAGCTCTGGCGGACGCGGGGGTGCAACGGCCGGTGGGGGTGACCTTCGAGTCGGGACGCCCGCCGCACGTGGAGGTCGTGCGCTACCGCGACGGCGAGCTGGAGTACGTGGGCCTGCTCCGCGCGGCCGAGGCCGGCGCGGCCGAGACTGCGCAGATCGCCCTGCCCCGCAAGGCGCTGGTCTACGACGCCCGGGCCGGCCGGAGGCTCGGCGAAATGGACTCCCTGCGGGTGCCCCTGGAGCCCGGGGAGGCGCGGGTCTTCTGCCTCTCCCCCGCTCCCCTTCCCGCCCCCACGCTGCGCGCGCCGGACGCCGTCGCGCTCGGGGGGCGTCTGATCGTTGGCGCTTCCGTACCGCCTGCCGCAGGCGGGGCCGCCCGGGTCCTGCGCCTGCGGGTGACGGACCCCTCCGGCCGGCTGGTGGAGGACTATTCGCGGAACCTCATTCTGCGTGGCGGCGAGGCGGAACTTGCGCTCCCCATCGCCCTCAACGATGTGCCCGGTGACTGGCGCGTGACCCTGACCGACCGCGTCACCGGCGAGGTCTCAGCGCAGACCTGCCGCGTCGCCCCGGCGGGCCCCGAGCAGTGAACGAGGCGCGACCCTCGGGCCGCGCCTCGCTCAAGACCCACAGCTGGACGGACTCGTCCGCGCCCTATGGCGCCGGCGTCGGGACGACGGTCTTCACCGGACCGATCGTGACCTCGTCCGACGTGCCTTCCTTGTAGACCAGCTTCACCCAGACCTCGTCACCAGGGCTCAACGTCGTCGCCCACGAGACCTTGGCCTCGCCGCCGGTCACGGTCTGGAAGATCTGGGCGAAGGCCGCGGACAGCGCCGACGGGTCGTTCGCCTGCACGAACACGCCGCCGGTGTCGGTGGCCACCTGGGCGAGGTTCGGATCGGCCGCGGCGTCCACGCCCACGGTATAGATGGGAATGCCCGCCGCGGTCGCGGCCGCGATCAGGTCGGTGTGGGTCAGGCTATCGCCGTTCGCGCCGCCGTCCGTGACGAGAATGACGGCATGGCCCACGCCCGAGCGCCCCTTCGCCACCAGCTCATCGACGCCCATCTTGCCGCCGCTCCACACGGTCGTGCAGCCGTAGTCGGCATTGATGGTGTCGATCGCAGCGTTCAGCGCGCTCTGGTCGCTGGTGAAGTCCTGAACCAGCACGTTGTCGGTGAGGCACCCGAACTTGATGACGTTCGCCCGGTCGTCAGCGCCCATCAGGGAGACCAACTGCTTGGCGGCATCCCGCAGCGCCTGGATCCGCGTGGTGCCGCCGTACGTCGCGGACATGCTGCCGCTGGCGTCCAGCACGAGGCTCACATCGGCGTTCTGCGAGCCGCTGCCGCCGCAGTTGCGGTTGTCCTCCCAGCTGATGATCTGCCGCTCAATGAAGGTGCCGGCTACCGTGCCGCTGTCCGGCACGTCCGGCGCCTCGTACAGCGTCAGGTCGGCCCGGGGAATGGGGCACGGCACTTGCGCACCCGCCAGGCTCGGCGCCATGTTCACGGTCACTGCACCCGGCAGCGGGCCTCCGCCGTCCGGAGAAGGCAGCGTCGGGCCAAAGGAACCACAGCCGGCCAGCAGCCCGCCCAGGAGGGCGACGACTGCGACCGACCCGACCAGACGTATCGGCATCCTGGTCATTTCGTATCCCTCCCTTACCAGGTTGCGCTGGCGCGCACGCCCCAGCCGACGCTGCGGTCCGGAGCGGCGATCAGCGAAGTGGCGGTCGTGGCGCCCGCGCAGTTCGTCACGAACACATCCAGCGACGACTCGGCTCCCCAGCCAAGCTGCCGGCGAACGCCGGCCGTGAACGGTAGCTGTACCGCCAGGCCGTTCGTCGAGTCATCGATCGAGTTGTCGCCCGCCAGGATCGGCGTCACATCGCCGTACACCGTCCACTTCTCGTTCTCGGAGATCGGCGCGATGACGCCGAGCCCCAGTCCGACGATCGTCCCGAAGGAGTCAATGGTCGCAGGCAGCTGCACCCCGACCGGGCCCCTCACCGGGGCGGTGTCGGGGAACGCGGCCAGCTTGGGGTTCACGAGCCACAGGATATCGCCGTCGGGAATGCCGATCGGCACCTCCAGCGTGAACACGGTCTCCTGGTCTCCCGCACTCGCGCCGATGGCCGTGTTGGTCCCCTCCATGTCCAGGAACTCGACTCCCGGCACAACCGTCCAGCCCCACGAGTTGCCTTCGACCTCGCGCCCGACGTACTTCACCCACACGGCCGGGCCGCTGAGGTCCGAAGCCCGCAGCGCCCCGGCGATCGGCGGCTCTCCCGCGTTGTCGAAGGTGACGTACGCGACGCCGATGTCCAGCCGATCGGTCAGACCATACTCCCCGAGGAACGAGAACGTGTCGTTCCCACCATCCCAGTAGCGCCAGTCGATGGTGGCCCGGATGTCACCGTCGCCCAGGGCGTTGGGCGACTTCTGGTTCGGTATGCCCAGTGCAGCGTCCTGGGACGAGGCAACGCCCGCCGCCAGCGCGCACAGGGCCAAGACGAGCACGACGTGTCGCATGTTCGATCGCCTCCCGGTTCGAAGTGCCACATTCGGTGCTGCCGGGCCGGAACCTCGGTGGACTCCCAGAGGTCCAAGCCCTGAAGCCCGTCGGAGCCTATCCCCCCTTGCATCCGGATGGCCGCAGCCGGCGGTCCTCCGCCTGTGTGCGGCTGGGTGTCGGTGGAGCCGGGCTAACGCCGCCCCATCGGCAACGGTTGTGTACCGTCCAGTTCGGCAAACCACCTTTGACGACCTTCTCGCTCGCCTTAGCGTCTGCGAGCGGAGCGGTCGGCCTGGGTCATCTTGGGTGCGGTCGACGACGTTCGGCCGGGATCGTGACGACAACCTCCCCGGCCGGGATGTCCCGCAGCGCCCCCAGGAACCCCTCGATCACCCCCACCAGCGCCGGCTCCACGAAGTGGTTCAACTCAACCTGTCGTCCCGATACCGACAGTGTGGCCCGCGCGCGTCCTTCTTCAGCCTTCGCCATCGTGTTCAGCTCCGTTCGGATCGCTGACGGGGGCCGGTCCCCGGAGACTCGGCAGGCCGGCCTCATCAAACACAACACGGAAAACGAGCCCACGGTTCACCGGCAGCACCACCGGCGTCTTCCGGTCGAAGTCGGTGGCGCCGTCGGTCCGGCGGGTCAGCAGGTCCTCCGTGCAGTAGTGCTCCGTGCACAGCTTGCGATCGCGCTCGGCGGGATCGAGGGCGCCCGCGGAGCTGTGGTTCCCCCCCTCGACGATCTCAAAGACCACGTCCTTGCCCGCCGCTCTCAGGGCGTAGGCCATCTGCGTGCCGTGCTGGATGCCGACCGTGGTGTCGAGGTCCGGGTGGAAGATATGGACCTTCGTGTTGAACAGAGCCGCGTGGTGGATCGGATCGCGCACCAGGCGCTCGGCCTCGGGGTACTCCTTCGTCCCGCCGAGGGCCGTGCCTTGCCAGCCGCCCGGGCGGTCCGGTCGATCCCACCCGGCCTGCATCTCTGCGGCGTTCGTGGGGTGCGTGATCCCGGCGTGCTCGATGATGAGCGCGAAGGTGTTCGGCGCCATCTTCCCGCACTGCAGGATCACGTTGCCTCCGCCCGAGCCCCCCCAACCGAAGACCCGCTGCCGGTTCAGCGGATGGTTGGCAAGCACCCAGTGCATCGCGCGGAGCACGTCGATGGCCTGGTACTTGCCGAAGTCGTACGGCTGCGTGGCTTTCGAGGAGCCCCGGTAGTTCACTTGCAGCATCACGCAGTTGAACCGGTTCCGCCAGTCCGCGCAGTAGGCGTCGTACTGGTGGTAGTCCCCGCCCCACCCGTGCAGCATCACCATGAGGCCGGTGTCCTCGTTCGGCGCATCGGGGAAGTGGAGGTTGATGGGGATCGAGCCCTCGAACGCCTGGTGGAACTCGTCGGCCGCCACCGGCTGGCCCACGACCGCGTCATCGAGGACCTGGTTGGTCTCGGCGCCCCAGATGGCCGCGCAGACGATGAGCGTGAGCATCAGGCTGACGAGCACTGTCATGTTCCCTCCCCTGTGTTCCCGGCAGTCCACGCCAGCAGGGCAGAGCTCGCCGCGGCCAGGGCGACCACTCCGCAGGCCGCCATGATGCCCAGCAGCGGCACAAGCAGCAGCCCCGCCACCAGCGCGCCCCCGCAGGCACCCAGGAGATCGACCGCGTACAGCGCCGTCGCGCCGCCGAGGTGCCCGTCACCTCGCACGCGCAGCGCGCAGGGGAAGGTCGCGCCCACCGCCACGCCTGTGAGGCCCATCAGCAGCGAGATCAGCGCCACCGGCAGCCACCCCGCCCCGCCCAGGGCCGGCGTGAGGCGCTGGACCGCCGCCAGGCCGAGGGCCGTGCACGCAGCCGCCAGGATCAGCCCCAGCTGGGTCACGGCCAGGGCGGCCGCCCCGCGCCCGCGCGCCCACCTTCGGGCGCCCCACGCCCCCAGCGCCAGCCCGGCCATCAGCATCCCGACCGCGTAGCCTACCATGCCGTACACGTAGCCGTACAGGCTCTGCAGCCCCAGCAACAGCACGACCTCCAGCGTCATCCCTCCCGCCCCCGCCACCAGCAGCGAGTACGGCGCCGCCACGCGCCACGGGCGCTTCCCGAGCCGACCGACCCCCAGCAACACCAGCGCCAACCCTCCCACCGACGCCAGGACATGCCCCAGCTTCAGCCGCTCAGCCCCGCCCAACACCGCGCCCGTCGCTCCGCGCCACCAGCTCGCCCACAGCGCCTGCGCGTAGTAGTAGCAGGTGGGCGTGAAGTCGTCGTTCAGGCGGATGTCCGTTGCCTGCTCCAGCTCCCGCAGCCGGTCCTCTCGACGGAACGGGTCGAGGGCGTCGTAGAAGGACGCGAGCAGCGTGGGGGCGTCCAGGCCGCGCGAGGCCATGCGCGCCTCCAGAGCCGGGGCGTCGTCGAGGACCGCGGTCGCCCCCGGCCGGCGGGCGCCGATCATCGCCATGTGGACGCCCGGGAAGATGCTCAACCCCAACCCGGACCGACGCGCGGTCTGATACACGCAGGCGTTGTAGGCGCGCAGCTCGCGGCTGAGGTAGTCGCCGGAGGACATCACCTGGAAGGCGATGAGCCCCTCCGGGGCCATCGCGAGCTGCGCTTGCCGGAACCAGTGCAGGGTGTAGTAGCGGTTGGTCTGGGCGGTTGTCGGATCGCCCAGGGCCACCAGCGTCACATCGAAGCGCTCGCCCTGTCGCGCCAGCGCGGGCAGACGCAGGCGGGCATCGGCCGGCCGGACCTCCACCCGCGGGTCGTCCAGCACCGCTGCGAGCGCAGGCGGGGCGTGCTGTCGAACCGCGCGCAGAACAGTGGGGTCGAGCTCGAAGTACGCGACGTGCTCCGGATCGTGCGACAGCACCTCGCGCAGCGTTCGCGGCCCGCCGCCGATCAGCAGCACCCGGCGCGGGGCCGCGTGTGCGAGGAGCGGGAGGTGGACCCACTGCTCGCCCGCCAGGGCCGCCCCCGTCTCGAAGGCGTGAACCCCGTTCCCGAAGTAGCTGAGCTCCCCCCCCTCGCCGCCCAGCACGGCGACGTTCCCGTAGGGACCGTCCAGCGACGCCACCAACCGATGGGGCGCCCAGCGCAGCGCCAGCGTCCACTCACGGAACGCCGGAGCCCCCAGCAGCAGCCCGACCACCAACGCCAGCCCGCCCACCAGTCGCGCCGCCGTCGGCTGGAGAAGCCAGGCGCCCGACAGCACGACGGCCGCGGCGCCGATCAGGACCGCCTCGGCGGGCAAGCGCGTCACGGCCGCGAGGCTCAGGACGATGCCCCCGGCCAGGTGCCCCAGCGAGTCTGCCACGTAGGCGGCCGTGGCCCCCGATGTAGGAGCGCGATCCATCGCGACCGTGCCGTCGCGCAGCAGCGCGCACCCGGCGGCAAACTGCCACCCGAGCAACAGGCCGGCCGGTGCGGTCACGAGGGTCGTCAGGATGAGCAACTGGGGCAGACTGAGAGTCCCGCCGGCGATCGGAACGAGGCGCCAGTGGATCAGCGCGCCCCCGGCGATCTCCCGCAGGCCGTGAAGCCCGGCCCGCGCGAGCCCCAGCGCCAGAGCGAGCACCAGCACCTCGACGACCGCGATGACCGTCACCTGCACCGCCGGCGAACGCGTCGACCGCTCGGCGACGCGGCCGCCGAGCCACGCGCCGACCGCCGACCACAGGAGCCACGCGGACAGCACAGCCGCGATCGACAACTCGTTGCCCGCCGAGGCGACCAACAGCTCCCGGATCACAACCACCTGCGCCGCCGCGGCGCCCACACCGGCCAGCGCAACGGCGGCGCGAGCCGGGGCGGTGGGCCGGAGCGGAGTGCTTTCGGTTGGTGGCGGAGGGGCAGTCATTCGGCCTCGGTCTTCGCCTTTCAGGGCTGCCGGCCCTCCGGCCTCCTGTCTGAGGAGGTTGCCCTCACCTTCAGGACCAAGCTACGACCGCCGGTTGCTGTGGCGTTGGACCGCCATCTTACGGGGGAACGCGACATGGACCGCCCTCTTCTCGAAGCCGTGAGCCTGGTCTTCCGCGAGGCCCGCTCGCCGGACGTGGCGGCGCTCAACGTTGAGCAGTTGGAGCGGCTGGCGGAATCCGCGCGTCAGGCGCAGGAGCGGCTGGGTGAGCAGGTCCTCGCGCGCGGGCGGGAACAGGAGCGGGCCGTGCAGGAGGCCGACTGGGAGGCCTTCGACGCCGCACGCGAGCGCGTCAAGCGCCTGCAAGAGGACTGGGGGAGCCTCGGGGAGGAGATCGAGGGCCTCACCGAGATCCTGCGTCGGAAGCGCCTCGAGGCTCGCGTCATCGAGCGCCTTGGCTCCCGCCAGCGGGCCACGGCGCTGGAGGCCGTCATCCTCGCGCTGATCGCGATCGTGCTGGGGATGCTCGGTTGGGAGATGGCCTACGGCGAGCAGGCCTCGGCAGGCGTCATGACTGCGCTGGCACTCGTCGACACGGGGATCTGTCTGGTCTTCCTGACCGAGTTCTTCTGGAAGATGTCGCTGGCCGAATCGCGCGGCTGGTATTTCCGCCGGCACTGGATCGACTTCGTGTCCTCCTTGCCCTTCTCGCTGCTGCACCTGGGCGCGCTCCGGATCGGGCGGGTCGCCCGCGTCATCCGCGTGGTCCGCATCATCCGAATGGTGCGGGTCATGCGGCTACTGCGCGCCTTCCGCGCCATTGCCTTCGTCTTCCGGGGCTTCGAGACGCTTGGTCGGTCGTTCAACGTCCGGGTCCTGAACCGGCCGTTGGCCGCCACGGCCGTGTTCCTCGTGCTGGGCGGGGTTCTGATGGGGGCGATCGAGGGGGACGCGTTCGGGGAGTACGGCTCGGCGCTCCGCGGCGGCATCTGGTGGAGCTTCGCGACGGTGACCACCGGCGGGTTCGCGGACATTCACGACCCCAGCACCGACGTAGGCCGCCTACTCACCGTCCTGCTGGTGATCCTGGGGGCCATCCTGACGGGCGCCTTCACGGCGGCCTTGGCGTCGGTGCTGTTGGGCGACGATACCGGGCGGATCGAGCGCAAGCTCGGCGCGCTGCTCGATCGGCTGCCCGACCCGCGTGCGGAAGAGGCCGGCCGCTAGCGGCCTGTCGGCCAGAGTGCCTCGGGTCGTCATGGGTCGGCCCCTCGGGGCCATTGGCGTCTCGTATCTACCCCTCGCGCCCCAGCTCGTTGGCGCGGAAGACGACCGCCGCAAGCACGTAGGTGGCCGCGGCCACGAGGAGGACCGCCGGGAAGCCGTAGGAGATCGAGATCAGCTTGGTGAGCACGGCGCCGGTCACGGAGAGGGCGCCGTTCATGCCCCAGGCCCAGGGCAGGAGCTGGGGCCGTGCGCCGGAGAGCGCCGAGAGGCCGTTGGGGAAGGGGAAGCCCATGAAGAACGCCGCGGGGGCCATGATCAGGATCGCCGCGACGAACTTCAGGACCAGCGGCAGCGGCAGCAACACCCGCAGCACGGGGTCGAGCAGGAAGGCGTAGAACGCCAGGGCGGGCACGATGACCGTCACCGCGCGGCGCACGCCCCCGGCGCGATCCGCGGCGTAGCGCGCCGAGTAGCGGCTGCCGATCCCGGACAGGATCAGCATCGAGGTGATGACGATGGAGACCGCGTAGATCGGCGCCGCCAGGAACAGCACGAACTTCTGGATCAGCACGATCTCGACCAGCATGTACCCCAGGCCCAGGCACGAGTAGTACGCGATCACTCCCCCCGCGCCGCCGCGACCCGCGAACAGCTCGCGCCCCCGCAGCAGGACCGGCAGGGCGATGATCAGCAGTCCGAACAGCACCGACTGCAACAGGGTGCCCCACAGCAGGATGTAGCCCCACTCATCGGAGATGTCCTTGAGCCGGGTCAGGAAGAACGGCAGCGTGTTGGGCTTCAGATACGCGGTGAAGTACGGGCGGTTGTCGCGCGCCGGACGCATGTCGAACACGTACCCCGCGAACAGCTCGCGGCTCCGGCCGGACAGCAGCCACTGCGTGCAGCCCTGGTAGTACCGCCCCATGTCCAGCGGCGAGCGCGCGTCCCCCGCCGTCGCCGCCGCGGCCTCGCCCGCCGCAGGCGTGCGGTAGCTGTCCCAGTGCGCCTTCAGCACCGCCTCGAACTGCG
>VGFB01000020.1 GCA_016869015.1 Armatimonadota bacterium | reverse complement strand
TCCTACGTGGACCTGATGACCGCCACCGCGATGGTGCGAGGCAAGACGGTTCCGCCCGGCGTGAGCTTCGTGGTCGCCCCCGGCTCGCGGCAGGTCCTCTCCATGATCACCCGCAACGGCGCCCTCGCCGATCTCGTGGACGCCGGCGCGCGGCTGCTGGAGACCGCGTGCGGCCCGTGCCTGGGCGTCGGCCAGTCCCCCCGCTCGGGCGCGGCCTCGGTGCGTAGCTTCAACCGCAACTTCAAAGGGCGCTCGGGCACTGCCGACGCCGGCGTCTACCTCGCCGGCGTCGAGACCTGCGTCGCCGCGGCGCTGACGGGCAAGCTGACCGACCCTCGCGAGCTGGGCGCGGCGCCGGTGATCTCCATCCCCGCGAGCTTCCACCTCGACGACTCGATGATCGTCGCCCCTGCTGCGCCGGGGGAGCCGGTCGAGATCGTCCGCGGGCCCAACATCAAGCCCTTGCCGCTGGCCGAGGCGCCTGCCGATGGGCTCGAGCTCGAGGTGCTCATCCACTTGGGCGACAACATCACCACCGACGACATCCTCCCGGCCGGCGCGAAGCTCCTGCCGCTGCGCTCGAACGTCCCGGCCTACTCGGCGCACGTGTTCGGGCAGCTCGACCCCGACTTCCCCGCGCGCGCCGCGGCGGCCGGTGGCGGCTGCATCGTCGGCGGTGCGAACTACGGTCAGGGCTCCAGCCGCGAGCACGCCGCGATCGTGCCGATGTACCTGGGCGTGCGGGCGGTGTTGGCCGAATCCTTCGCGCGGATCCACCGCTCGAACCTCATCAACTTCGGCGTCCTGCCCTTACTCGCCGAGCGCGAGGCGCTCGACGCGTTGGCGCCGGGCGCGAAGCTCCGTCTGAGCGATGTCCACGCCGCCATCGACACCCCCGGCGGAGGCGGGGTGACGGTCACCCCCGAGGGGGCGAAGCCCTTCACTGCCCGCCTCCCGCTGACGGACCGCGAAGCACGCCTCCTGCGGGCGGGCGGACTGCTGAACTACCTCCGCGACCGGGCGGGCAGGGGGTAGCAGGTGCGCGGGTCGTCCGCGTGGAAGTGACCTGTCCGGTCGCCGTGGGGCGGCTCACCAGAGCCGCCAGTGCCCTTCCTGAGGAACGGACTGCATGTCACAGAACGGGTTCCTGGCGCTGCTGTTCGTGCTGGTCATCATCGGGCTGGCCGGAGGGCTCTGGGGCGGCTTCTGGCTGGGCAGCCACTTGCCCGAATCGATGCCGGAGGCTCTTCGCGGCATTCTGACGCTGCTGATCACCTTCGGCTCGGCGGCGGCGAGCGTCGGGCTGCTGTACTACGTCGCCTACCGGATCGACCACTTCCTCCGTCGCCGGAAGAAGGCCGCAGCGGCCGACCGCAAGGGCTTCCAGAAAGACCGCCCGGCCAAGCGAAAGCGCAAGAAGCGCTAGTGGTCTGCCAGCCGTGGTTCCTATGGTTGCCGTCTGCCGTTCGTAGGTCGGAGCGCTGCTCCGACGCCGTCCACCGGAGCCGCCGCCGTGCCGTTCCCCCCTCTCCCTTCAGGAGAGGGGCCGGGGGTGAGGCTTCCGCGCCGTCGCCGTTACTGTCCACCCCAACCATGCCTTCCTGTCGGCCGGGACTCCGGTCCCGACCAAGCCTTGCCCAGGAGCGCCCGATGAACCACCCCGAACTGGACGCGATCGCCGCCGCGGCGCGGGAGTTCCTGGACCGCGAGGACGAGCGGCGCGAGGAGGCCTTGGAGTTCTCGCGGCAGGTCATCCGAACCGCCTCGGCGATCATCAAGCACGCGCACCGGGAGGAGTACGAGGAGTCGCGGGCGCTGCTCGCCGAGGCGGGCGAGGCGGTCGCGGAGATGAACGTGCGGCTGCAGGCGTCGCCGTGCTTGTGGTTCGCGGGGTTCGTGACCGATGCGCTGAAGGAGTTTGCCGAGGCGCACCTGACCTTACGGATCGTGCGGGGCGAACCGCTCCCGACGCCCGAGGAGATCGGGGTGGGACCGGCGACCTACTTGAACGGCCTCGCCGAGGCCATCGGCGAGATGCGGCGGCACGCGCTGGACCTCATCCGCCTGGGCGAGCCCGAGCGTGCCGAGGCGGTCCTCGATGAGATGGACGACCACTACACGCTCTTGATGGGGTTTGACTATCCGGAGGCCGTGACGCTCGGACTCCGCCGCCGAACCGACGCCGCTCGCGGCCTCGTCGAGCGCACCCGGGGCGATGTGACCAACGCCTTGCAGCAAGCCCGCCTCGAGGCCCGCATGGCCCGGCTCCAGGAGCACGTCGGCGGGGAGCCGTGAGTTGCAGGCTGTCGCTCACTCGCCGAACGGACCGCCGGCGCGGAACAGCATCCAGAGCGTGAGACCGGCCATGACGGCGGCGATGACGGTCTTGAGCAGCGAGCCCGCCGCACGGCCCAGGAAGGCTCCCCACCCCGCGCGGCGCGCCTCCTCGTCCGGGCGCCCTTGGCGGAGCTCGTACCAGTAGCCCCCGAGGTACCCGCCGAGCATCCCCCCGGCCAGCGGCGCGATCACCGCTCCGATGACCGACCCCACCGGCCCGCCCAGCCCGCCGATCAGCGGGCCCACCCAGCCGAACAGCACCGCCCCCAACAGGCCCCCGATCAGCGCCCAGACCGCCCCGCGCGCCGAGCCCCCGTAGCGCTTCGTGCCCCACGCGCTGAGCGCGTTGTCGCCCGTCTCGGCCAGCACGGTCAGAGCGAGGAAGAGCAGGAGCATCCACGCGGGCGGACGCTCCCACTGGGTCGACGCGGAGAGCGCGAAGGAGACGACCAGCACGGCCACGCTACCGGGCAGGCCGAGAAGACAGGCCAGGACGCCGGCGACCATCACCACGATCGCCAGCACGATCCCGACCCACAGCAGGACGGTCACCATCGGCTAGTCATCCGTCGCCGTCGTAGGACGGAGCGCTGCTCCGTCACCGCCGTTGTCGCCGTCGTAGGATGGAGCGCTGCTCCGTCACCGCCGTTGTCGCCGTCGTAGGACGGAGCGCCGGCTCCGTCAACCCGAGCGCCGTCGTAGGACGGAGCGCCGGCTCCGTCACCGCCGTTGTCGCCGTCGTAGGATGGAGCGCTGCTCCGTCGCCGCCGTTGTCGCCGTCGTAGGACGGAGCGCCTGCTCCGTCACTGCCGTTGTCGCCGTCGTAGGACGGAGCGCTGCTCCGTCACTGCCGTTGTCGCCGTCGTAGGACGGAGCGCCGGCTCCGTCAACCCGAGCGCCGTCGACGCGGGCGCTTCGCGCCGATCCCTCGGGGCGGGCGGCGCGCCGACCCGGCCTGGCGCCGAGACGCTACCCTTCGTCGTAGCCCTTCAGCGGCCGGTACCAGATGTTGCGGAAGCGCACCAGGTCGCCGTGGTCCTGCAGCATCAGCGGGCCCTCCGGCGCGTGCGGCACATACTCGGTCAGCACCCGGTGCGACGTGTTGCCCATCAGCTCCACGTGATGGTGCAGCACGATCCCGTTGAGGAGCACCGTCACGTAGGCGGGCTTCACGCAGCTTGCCCCCTCGAACCGCGGCCCCTCCCAGAGGATGTCATACGTCTGCCACTCCCCCGGCTTCCGGCAGGCGTTCGCCAGCGGCGGATACTGGCCGTACACCGCACCCGTCGTCCCGTCCGGGTAGGTCAGGTTGTCATGGCAGTCCAGCACCTGAATCTCGTACTGACCCATCAGGAACACGCCGCTGTTGCCCCGCCCCTGGCTCTCCCCCTTCACCACCGTGGGCGCGCAGAACTCCAGGTGCAGTTGGCAGTCGGGGAGCTGCGCGACCGTCTGGATGTTCCCCGTGCCCGGCATGACCTCCATGGCGCCGGCCTCCACCTTCCACTGCGCCGGTGAGCCGTCGCCGCTGACCCAGCCGTCGAGGCTCTCGCCCCCGAAGAGCACCACCGCGTCTGCGGGCGGCGTGCCTGCGCCGCAGTCCGTGCAGCAGTCGCAGCACGAGCCGGGGGTCACAACCGGAGGCTGCGGCCGGTTGCCGTCGTGCACGTGCCAGGAGGTGCCGGGGATGATCGGGGTGTCGTCGTAGCCGAGGTTCTTCCCATCGGGAGCCATCGAGCTTCTCCTTACTCGTCGCTCAGATCGTCGCGCAAGCGCGCGTGCCGGTCAGTTCCCAGCCCGGGGCCGCCACACCTCCACACTCCCGGCCCGCCCCGTCGGCCTGCGGAAGGTCCCCTCGGCCGCTTCGCCCAATCTCGCCCCAACCCGCCGGTGACCCGGCCATCCTTGACCGGAGCCTCACCCGATGGTCGTGCCGTTGCTGACCGTGGCCCTCCTGTTGGTCACCCTCGTGTGGGGTCTGACGTTCCCCATCGTGAAGGACGCTGTGGCCGACTATGGCGTGGTCGGCTTCCTGGCGATCCGCTTCGCGCTGGCCGCCGCGGTCCTGGCTCTGCCCGGCCTCCGCCGCGCGACGCGCCGAACGTGGCTCATCGGCGGCGCCATCGGGCTCGTGCTGGCTGCTGCGTACCTCCTGCAGACCTTCGGCATCCGCTACACCACGGCCACGAACTCCGGGCTGATCACGGGCCTCTTCGTGGTGTGCGCGCCCCTGTGGAGCCGCGTGCTGTTTGGCGTGCGCACCGACCGCCTCTCCGCCGCCGCCATCGCCGTCAGCCTCGTCGGCCTCGCCCTGCTCGCCGGCGCCGGGGCGCGTCTCCCCTCCCTCGGCGACCTCCTCACCCTCGGTTGCGCCGTGGCCTTCGGCCTGCACATCGCCCTCCTGGGGCGCCACTCCGCCGAGCACGACCCTTGGGCTCTCTCCCTCGCGCAGCTCTCGGCCGCCACGCTCCTGTTCGCCGTTGCGTGGCCGCTCACCGAGCCCCTTCGTTGGCCCTCGACACCCGTTTGGGGCGCCCTGCTGCTCACCGCGCTCGCCGCGACCGCCGGGGGCTTCACGGTCCAGACGGCCGCCCAGCGCCGTCTGCCGCCGGTCCGAGTCGCCATCCTCCTGACGATGGAGCCCGTCTTCGCAACGCTGTTCGGATGGGTGTTGGCGGGGGACCGCCTCGGCCCGCTGCAGCTCGCCGGCGGCGCGCTGATGATCGCCGCGCTGCTGGTCGTCAGTCTCCGCCACGACGCCTCGCCGTCCCCCGTCCCCCCTCCCCTCTCCGGAACGGAGAGGGGCCGGGGGTGAGGCCGCCGTGCCGTCCGTGCCCGCGGCTCTCCCGCGCCGTCGCCGTCCCCTATCCCCCCAGCTCCACGCACCGCCTTCGGTAGTGCAGGTAGTCCGCGTAGGACACTTCCTCGGGCACCCCATGGTCGCACGTCGGGATGTAGCCCCCCCGTTCCCGCATGGCGGGCAGGATCCGTTCGACCATCCGGTCGATGGCGTCCTTACCCTTGGCCAGCTCCCGCTTATCGATCCCGCCGAAGATCGCGAGGCCGGGGTGGTCCCGCCCAATCTGCACCACATCGCAGCCCGACGCCACCTCGAAGGGGCTCATCGCGTCCATCCCGATCTCCGCATACAGCGGGATCGTCGGCGGGGCGAAGCCGTCGGTGTCGATCTGCACGTGGAGGTGTCGGGTCGGGTCGAGCTGCCGCGACTTCAGGTTCGCAATCAGCTCCTGGTAGTAGGGCAGCAGGAACTCTCGCATCATGTCCGGGGAGATCAGCGGACCGTGGTTGTAGCAGATGTCCTCGGCGAAGTAGATCTCGTCCAGCGTCACGTGCTGCTGATGTCGCGCGATCACGGCGTCGGCCAGCTCGAACCACGCCCTCATGCAGTCGTGGATCACCTCGGGCATGTCGTGGAAGGCATACAGCAGGTCCGCCGGACCGATGAGGCTCCGCAGGTACATGTACCCCCCGATGAGGCCCTGCTGGATCATCAGCCCCTGACCCGCGCATGTCCGGGCCGTCTCCATCCGCGCCCCCAGGTCGGCGTAGCGCTCCGGGGACGACGGGTCCAACCGCCACTTCACGTCCTCCTCCCAGGTCCTCCGGTCCTTCACGGGATGCGCGAGGTACTCCGGCATGAAGCCGTTCCGCCGGCCCTTGAAGAACAGCACCCGCCGCCCCGCGTAGTCCTGAACGACCTCGTGGTCGCCCCGGTCCTCCAGCACCACCGTCTCGTAGGCCGGCACGAAGGCCGCCTCGCACCACCCCAGTTGCCCCAGGCCGTGGTTGCCGCCCGGATCGTACTGGAACAGCTCGTGCATCGGCACCTCCTCCGGCATCCCCTCGGCCTCCCACCGTTCCAGCGAGAAGAACCCGAACTCCCGCCGGTACAGCGGCGCCCCCGGCGTCACGGCGTACGTATCGCGCAGCTTGCGCGCCCCCTCGGTCATCCTGTCGCGTGGGACCATCCCGTGAATGCCGTCGTGCGGCGTCTCGGGCATCGACTCCCTCCCTCTGAATCCCGGCTCTGAGACGCCCGGGGGTTCCGCGTCCCCTGCGGCAACTCCTGTCGCCCTCACTCCGGCGCCTCGTCGCTCCGCCCCTCACGCCCGGCCACGTGGGGGCGTCATCCATGACGCCCGAAGGCCCAGTGCCCTGTCAGCCGTGAAGCCTTCGGTCGTCGTGGGTCGGCTCACCAGAGCCGACAAAGCCTTCAGATCAATGCCGGACGACGTCGGCTCTGGTGAGCCAACCCGCGACGGCAAACGGCAACCACAAGAACCACGGCTGACAGACGCACTAGCGCGCCGTCACTCGTGGTTGTTTGGATTGGTGGACGGCCCGTTCCGCACGCCCATCCGTCGCCGTCGTAGGACGGAGCGCTGCTCCGTCACCGTCGCCGTCGTAGGACGGAGCGCTGCTCCGTCACCGTCGTTGTCGAGGTGGGTGCTTCGAGCGACGACGACACATCCTCACAATCACGAGTGACGGCGCACTAGCGCGTCTGCCGTCGAAAGCTGGGGCAGACCCCTCCGAGAACGTGGTAAAAGACCTTGGGCGCTGGATCAACCGACTGCGCAACGCGCAGGAACGCGCGCGACGTGGCGCGATGATGGGGGCGTCGACTCGTGTTAGGAAAGCTAGGGCCGGCCACAGCCCGTCCGGGCACCCGCCAGCGGGTGCTGGTCGTCGACGACAACGACGGCGTCCGCGGCTCGCTGCGGATGATCCTGAAGCACGCGGGGTACGAGACGGTCGAAGCCGCGTCGGCGGCGGAGGCCCGCGGGGAGCTGAGCCTCTGGGACTTCGAACTGGTGCTGCTGGACCTCAGGCTGCCCGACGAGTCCGGCACTTCTCTCCTCGAGGAGCTGCGCCCCCGAATCCCCTCGACCGTCGTCGTGGTGCTGACGGCGAACCCCGACGCGCAGACGGCCGTGGGCACGCTGCGACGGGGCGCCTACGACTGCCTCTTCAAGCCGGTCGACCCGGACGAGCTCCTGGAGGCGATCGAGCAAGCGCTGCGGCGGAGAAGTGACGAGCTGCGCCGCCAGGCCTCCGATGAAGAGCTTGCCTGGCTGGTCGAGGAGCGGACCCGCAGCCTCCATGATGCCCTGCACCGCCTCCACGATGCCGAAGCGGCCATCAAGCGCGTTGCCTGTTCGCTGGCCGAGATCCGTGATGCGGAGACCGGCGGCCACCTCAAGCGGATCGCCGTGTACGCCCGCGAGCTGGCCCTGGCCCTCCCGCACGCCGTCCGCGAGCGGAACGGGATCGACGCCGACTTCATCGCCCTCATGGTTGAGGCGGCGCCCCTCCACGACATCGGCAAGATCGGCGTCCCCGACCACATCCTCCTGAAGCGCGGCCCGCTCACCGTGCAGGAGCAGGAGATCATGCGTCAGCACCCGCACACCGGGGAGCGGATCCTGCGCGCGACCTGGAGCGGGAGTGACGACGCTGGGGCGTCGCTGATGCAGATGGGCTGCGACATCTGCCGGGCCCACCATGAGCGCTATGACGGCACCGGCTACCCCGCCGGCCTGGCGGGCGAGGACATCCCCATCGTGGCGCGCATCATTGCGGTTGCGGACGTGTACGACGCCTTGGCGACCCCGCGGCTCTACCGCCCCGAGGCGCTGGCGCACGAGGTGGTCCGCAGCATGATCGCCCGCGAGAAGGGGAAGGCCTTCGACCCCGACGTGGTCGACGCCTTCCTGGCCGCTGATGCCCGCATGGCCCAGACGGCCCAGCGCATCCGCGATGTGGAGACCGTCCAGGGCCACGACGACGGCCGCGTCTTCGGCGCCGAGACCCAGCTCGTCGCCGAGATCCTCGGCGTTAACGCCTGACCTCCGCCGTGGCCGTGCCGTTGCCTCAGCCGTTCTCCCCTCTCCGGGACGGGGAGGACCCGGGGGCGAGGCCGCCGATCGGCTACACGACCTCCATCGTCGAGGGCGGTTTGGGGGCGATGTGGTAGGTGACGCTCACGACCCCGGGCACTTCCCCAAGCAGTCGCCCCGCCAGGCGTTCGAGCGTCTCCCACGGCAGCCGCATCGGCGTGGCGGTGCGCGCGTCGACGCTCTCCCAGCAGCGGACCTCGATCTGCAGCCCGAAGTCCCGCTGGCCGTCCCGCATCCCGGTGACGCGGTCCTCGTGGAGGATCGCCATGTACTGGAAGGCCCCCGTCGCCGCCAGCTCCTCCTCGGTGATGGCCGTGGCCTCGCGCACCAGAGCGATCCGCTCGCGTGTCGCCTCGCCCACCACTCGGGCGGTCAGCGCCGGACCGGGGAACGGCATGCGGTTGTACACCGATTCGGGGAGACCCAGGGCGGCCGCCACCTTCCGCACCCCGTCCTTCCGCAGTTGGATCAGCGGCCCGATGATCCGGTAGCCGAACGCCTCCTGCGGGTCGATGCCGATCTGCTCGAAGACATTGTGCTGCCGCTTGATCCCGGCGGCCGTCTCGTCCACATCCGTCAGGATGGTGCCCTGCAGCAGGTGCTTCGCTCCGCTCGCCCGCACCAGCCGCCCAAAGACGGCCTTGTAGAACGTCTGCGTGATCGCCTCCCGCTTCTCTTCGGGGTCGGTCACGCCCGCGAGCGCTGCGAAGAACTCGTCCTGCGCATCGATCAGCTCCACCCGCACCCCCAGGTCCGCGAACAGGTCGACCACCCGTTGCGGCTCGCCTTTGCGCATGAGGCCGTTGTCGATGAAGTACGTCTTCAGTCGTTCCCCCAGCGCCCTATGCCCCAGCAGCGTCACCGCGGACGAGTCCACGCCCCCCGACAGTGCGTTGATGGCCAGCCCGTCCCCCACCGTCTCCGCGATCTGAGTCACTTGCCCCGCGATGAACTGCTCCGGGTCAAGCTCCGCCGCCGGGATTTCCTTGATGCCCATGACCTGGTCCCCTCCCTGAGGTCGAGATGCAGATACCTTGGGGCGATTCTGTTCGGGGTGGGCGAGCACCTCCGTGGCCCCGTTTGCTCGGACGACCGGGCCCCATCCGGCGCTTCTCCTTGCCGTTGCCTTGGGAGCGCGGACGCGCTCAGGAGACCTGGATAACCCCAGACACGGCGTACGTTGGTCTACGCGACTGCTTAGCCTTCCCCCAGGAACGGTACCACCTGCAGTGTCACAGAGGCGGCCCGTTCATCCCTGCCCGGGAGGCGAGGCGTAGCCGGCCCTGCAGGGCAAGGCTGGATCGCTTCAAGGGTGGGTGGCCGATGGCGCAGTGGGCTCTGCGGCCTGGCCGTGCTGCAGGACCCTCTACGGCGTTTCACCAGGATCCCCGCTGCGGCACCGGTCATCCAGCTGTGGCCACCTCCAGCGCTCCGAGTACGATCCCTAGTTCCCAAGAGCCGATGACGGTTCCCGCGAATGTCATGGCCAGCAGCGCCGTGGCGGCGAGGTACGCCAACACCGCCGTCGGCACGACGACCGAGCCTCGCTCCACGCGCCGGCTCTGCAGCAGGCGTAGCGCCTGGACACTGAAGGACCCCAGGCAGACCAGGAAGGCGAGTGTACCAATGAGGCCCATGCGGTGGATGAGCGCGAAACCGATGTTGTGCCAGTAGTGCATTCGGAAGCCGGAGTCCGCGTAGTACCAGTAGGAGGAGGCAAAGGGGTCGAGGTCATAGACAGCCCCATTGCCGAAGCCCAGCAACCACACCCATTCGGAGGGGCGATCTCGCCACTCCCGAAGCAGCCACCCCAGTTCGGCCGCCCGCTGCCGGACTGAGACATCGTAACGGGCGACCGGATCGATGGAGGTTGTGCTGTCCAAAGGAAGCACCGCCAATGCCCGGCCCCGCCAGGCCTCAGCTTGGGTACGGGGGAAGGACGGGTTGAGGGATGCGGCGACGGCCGCAAGTACTGCCAGGGCCCCGGCGATCCGAACCGACGCCGCCAATGAGCGCCGAACGCCCAGCAGCAAGCCCACCATCAGGGATGACGCCAGGACGATACCCGCATGTGTCCGGCTGAGGCTCAGCGCGAAGCAAGATGCAGCGAATGCCGCGGCGAGGGCCCAGGCGAGCCTCCGCCGCCGGGTGTCAGCCACGATTGCGCACACGAGAGGGAACACGAACATGAACAACGAGGGAGGGTCATGGCGCTGATCCAGACGTTCCGTGAGCACCGCCTGAACGTAGGTCGGCATCCGTGTAAGTGCCGCCAGCAGGTCCACGACGAAGATGCTGCGGAGGAGGCGGAGCGCTCCCCGGGATGGCACGGTAGCCACCACCGCCACGAACATGACTGGGGTGAGAAGCAGGCGGTACGCATCCCCGAGCACCAGCAGTGCATTGTTCCCAAGGCTCAGCCCCCAGGCTGTGGCGGCCACGTTCAGAGCCACGAAGCAGGCCGCGAGCCATCCGGTGGACGTCTCCCCGCGGGCTCCACCGCGCGAAGCCCTGACCACGGCATACAGGGCGAGCAGCCCCAGGGTGCCCGTGATGGGCACGGTCAGGATGCTGTGTAGACGCAGCGCCTCGCGTGCTACCTGAGGCACGTCATAGGTTCCTGAGAGGAACCGAACGGCCGCCCAAGTCGCCTCGCTGCCCGCATAGGCCAGCGGCACCAGACTGCCGCACCCGGGAAGCAGCGGCTCCTGCCCAACCGGGCGGGGTCGATCTACGCGTTCGGCTCTTCGCACCCCTGCGTCGCCCATCACCGACCTCCACCGGAGTCCGCGTCGCCCGCAACCGATGCGCTCCCCTCGCCCGCGGCGCCCACCTACTCGCTGCCGCCCCGAGTCCCGCCGGCTGCCGCATTGGCCACTGGTCCCGTGCTCGTCTCACGCAGGAACGCGACCAAGAGCACCGCGCCCGTAATCACGTGCGCGGAGGACACACTGAATGCCGCGCCGACCGATGCGTATCTCGGGCTCAGGCAGGCCTGCAGCACGACGCCGAGTAGCACGGCGACGGCTGCAGCGCCGATCGTTAGGAGGTTGTAGCCCTTGCCGGCGTAGTAGCCCATGACGACCTGCCAGAGGGCGGCCCCCACCAGGCCAGGGAGCAGCATGAGAGCCAAGGGATAGGCTTGAGCGTATGCCGGCCCGTTGATGAGCACCAGGACTGGGCGCCCCACGACGGCGATGGCTGTGCACGCGGCCACCAGCAGGGCGGCAGTCGTCGCCAGCATCTTGCGGGTGCACGCGATCTGCCGGCCGGACGCCGAGCCGAGAGCGGCGACGCGGCTCCACAGGACGTTGCTCGCGCCCCTCGCGGCAAGGAGCGGAAGGCTGACTAGCCAGGCAGCCCGCGAGAAGAGCCCGACCTCGGCTGTGCTGGAGAATGCTCTGAGCAAGAGAACGCCGGATGACTCCGAGAGCAGCTGGAGGACGGTGTATGCGTGAGCCCGGATGCTCACGCCCAGGAGTTCCGTCAAGGGCCGGAGTTCGGGGCGGAGTGGCACCCGAAGCAGCCGCGCCGGAAGAGCCATGAGAAGCGTCTTCGCCGCCAACGCTCCCCAGAGCGCAAGCAGGGCGGTGTCCACGGACAGCACGCGCAACGCCGCAGCAACGCCTACGAGGGCAATGTGTAGCAGAGATGAGATGACCGTTGCAGCCGACAGGGCTACGAAGTTCTCGCGGGCCATCAGGATGGCGAGTGGAAACAACCCGAAGTGCTGCACAGCGATTATGTTCGCGGTGGCTACGAGTTCACCGCCCGTGAGGCCCCCGGTCCAGCCGGCGACCCATGCGGCGGCGGCGGCCAAGTTCAGGAACACCGCCCACGTGAGGCCGTAGCTGTTGATGGCCTGGATGTAGCGTTCGAGTCGGCTCTTGTTCCCCCCCACGTGGTAGAGCAGGGCGTGAGTCAGGCCGAATGAGAGCACCACGGCGGCGGCTGCCGCCGCAGTCTGGATCACAACGTAGACGCCGAGGCCGCTCCTGCCCAGGACACGAGCAAGGAGACCACCCACGATTGCCGAGGCCAACAGGGCACTGGCCTGCCCGGTCCAGAACAGCAGGACGTTGCTCCGCATTCGACTCCGTCCGCTCTGGCCCTCGCTGCTCCGCCCGCTTCCCCGGGGGCTCAGTCATCCGGCCCGCGGAGCTTTGCTGGGGCTCCCATAAGCCTCAGCGAACGTCGCCGCGACGACGTAGCCAACGGCGACAGCAACCGCGGCCAGCAGCATGTCCAGGGGCGGCCGCGGCGAACAGGCGTGGAGAGGCGTGGCGGGTGGATCGATGATATGGAACTCAGGGCCTGCACGCCGCTCGGCAGCCCGCGCCAACTCCACGCGCACCCGCAGCTGCGTAAGGGCCGCCGTGGCCCACTCCGGTGGAGCACGCTCCCTCGAGGTGTCTGATCGCGCGGTCCCCTCCCACTCAGCGGCGGTGGATCGGAACTGGTCGTCCAGGGCCTTGCGGGTCGCGGCTCGCTCCCCCCGCGTTATCCGGGACAGCTCCTCGTCCAGGAGCGAGACGTACGCCTGGAGGATATCGCGAGCCAGGTCGCGGGCAGGCTCGTCGCCGGTCGCTCGAGCACCCAGCCCACGAGGAGTGCCGGTCGTGCGGCAGGTGATCCGCACCTGACCGCTACCGCCCGTCCGTGCCGCCACAGCACGCCTGAGGTACGCCAGTGTCTCGTCGAGATCGTCGAGTCCGCGCACGCGCTCCCGCAGATGCACCTGCGCGGCGACGCCGGACCGGATCCGGCGGGTGCCGATGAGCGAGACTGCGACATCGGCCGACAGGGAAACCGTACCACCGAGGCGATCATCAGCGAAGCCCAGGCTGCCAGTCGCAGTGTCGCCCACCCCAAACAGCACTGTCGTGTCGGCCTCATAGCGGCGCGGCAGCGCGAGCGAGCTCAGCAGACCGGCGCCCACGCAGACCGCCGCGGCAGTCGCGAGTGCCCACCAACGCCAACGCCACAAGCGGACCACAAGGCCGCCGATCGAGAGATGGCTATCCACACCTACAGGACTCCCCGGTAGAGATGGCAGTTCACACGTGCAGGACCGCCCGGCACTCCTGGTTCGACCGCGCCGCTCTCGGGCTCATGGCTCGGCCACGGCGTCGGGGGTCACTGGCAGTTCCCCGTAGAGCAGGGCCACGTCGTCGACCACGATCTGCGCGTCGGGCGACGGCAGCGGGTCGGCGCCGGCCCGCAGTACGAGTGCGTCCACCTCCGACCAACCGCGGGGAGAACCACCGACCGCGAAGTCGGCCTGCGGGAGAACGCACTCACGCCATCCCGTCCAGTCCACCTTGACGTCCATGCCATACAGGTCCGTCTCCGTGGTCCCGGGGTTGTCCGAGACTGCGAGGATCCGGATCGTCGCACCCTCGGCGTCACGCGCGTGGAGCCAGATCTGCAGCGCCCGGACGGATCGCCAGTCGTGGGGCACGGCCTGGGTCTCGATGTACGGGTTCTGCACCCAGTCCCTCCACTGACCGCCATGCGATCCGCTCCTGAAGACCTGCGTGGAGTCGGTCAGGCCGTGCCAGCCCCACAATCCGCTCTCAAAATCCTCGACTACAACGAGACCCACACGTGGGGATCTCTCGAGGGCGATGTCATCTATGCACAGCACAGTATCTGCCTTGGGCTCGAGGCCGAACTTGGCTCCGGCGACCGTCAGGCCGGCGACGGACTCCCAGCCGAGGGGCGCGCCCCATGGCCGAAATCTCCAGCGTGGCAACTGCACGTGCCGCCAGCCCGCCCAGGTGATCGGGAATGTCACCATGAAGCAGTCGGTCTCATCCGCGGTGGCGGCGCTGTCCGAATCAACCAGAATCTTGATCGGCGCATTGTTGGCCCTCTCCGAATACACCCAGAGCCCCAGTGCATCGTAGTCGCTCCAGTCAGGTGGAACCTCAGAGGTCTGCACGAAGGGGTGTGCCTCGAAGTTGGTTAGGAGCGCCGCCCGAACGCCGCCATGCGTCTGAGCGTCTGTCACCCTCAGCTCGGACCAGGCCTGCCCCCCCCTCTCGAAATCCTCGATCAGTAGTAGAGGCGCGTCGGCTGCCTGCCGCCGCAGGATCATGTTGTCTAGATACAGCAACGTGTCCGGTGGTGGGTCTGGCAACCCCCACTTGCGCGCCGTCAACATCACGGAGTCTACCTTGTGCCAGCCGACCGGATCGCCCCAGGCCTGGAATCTCCACCACGGGAAGGCCAGTTCAGTCCAGCCCTTCCAGCCCACGTCGAATGTGGTGAAGTACCCCGCAGCGTCGTCGTCATTGGGCGCCGAGAAGATGATGACCTTGATGGTGGCCCCGGTCGCCTCCGGCGCATACGCCCAGAACCGGACCTCGTCATACAACGACCAATCGTGGGGGATCGCCTTGTTGTGCGCGTACTGCACGGATGGGTCCGACACGTCCCACTTGCCGGAGGCCTCGCCCTCCTTCGCGTAGACGAGGCTCCGCTTCAGCCCCCACCACATGTCGATGTCGTCCTCGAAGTGGGACACCGGCAATGCCTCAACGTCGGCCAAGTCATTGCGGCTCAGATAGATGTCGTCGAGGCGCAGGACCGTATCCGCTTTCGGGTTGCAGTTCCACCCAATGGCCGACAGCTTCAGTTCAGTGACTTGCTCCCAACCCAGGGGCTCCCCCACATGCCCCAACACAGTGACCGGAAGGAAGAGGAAACGCCAGCCGGTCCAGGTGACCTGCATCCGGAAGAAGTAGTAGTCCGGCTGCGGCGTCTGGGGGTTGTCCGCTTGGAGAAGGATCACGAAGGGCGCCTGGTTGTCGACCTCGGAGTGAACCCACATCTCGAGCGTGTTGTAGCGAACCCACTGCCGTGCATCCTGGATCGTTAGGGACGCGCTCGTGTCCGCCGGCATGTTCCACCACTTGCCGCTCTGCGTGCCTGAATGCGCGACGGTCCCATCCCTGCGGAGGCCGTGCCAGGGCAGGGGAGTCCCGTCGAAGTCGTCGATGAGTAGGGGCGGGACAGCCTGACCGACGGCCCGCGCCCCCCACAGACTCGCTAAGGCGGCCGCCGCAATCGGAACCCACCTGGCCATTGTCATGCTGGCTCCCCTATTCCGACGTCTGAGGTCTGCTCGCGGGCCCCACGCCGCGCCCCCC
>VGFB01000019.1 GCA_016869015.1 Armatimonadota bacterium | reverse complement strand
AGGGGCTGCTGATGCTAACGAAGGCCGCGGAGGGGAAGTAACGGCGGGCGGACGGCGGTCCGGAGTTCCGAGTAGACGTCAACGGCACGGCAACGGCGCGGCTCAGGCGAGCCGCAGGCACCGAACGGCACGGACACGGCTCACCACGCGGCCGGAAACAGGAGGCAACGGATGGCACCGGAACACGACGATTCGCTCGAGGAGCTCCTGGGGCCCGATGACCCCGAAGTGAAGGCCGAGACACCGCCCGCGGCCGCGAAGCCGGCGGAGCCGGAGAAGGTCGATCCGCCGACGGCGGAGGAGAAGCAGCCGGAGCCACCCGCCGAGAAGCCGAAGCCCGCCCCGGTAGCCAAGTCGACTGCTCCAGCGCCGGCGCCGGCGGGCAAACGGAGCCCGTGGGCGATCGTGACCGTGATCATCCTGGTGCTGCTGGCCGCGGCGGTGGGTCTGGGGTGGTATGCGAGCGAGCTGCGGACGCAGCTGAGCGCGGCGAAGGAAGAGCTGGAGACGGTGAAGACGCAGGCGACCGGGATGCAGGCGACGGCCGGGAACGTGGCCGACGACCTGGCGCCGGTGATCGAGGAGCACGCGACCGTCGCGAAGCTGCGGGCGGCCGCAGGCGACGTCGAGGGCGCGAAGTACAGCCTGCTGGTCGCGAGGCGCTACGCAGAGATGGCTGAGCGGCTGTCGGCGGGCTCGCCGTCCAGCAAGCTGCGGGAGCTGACGGCGCTGATCGAGGAGACGGAGAAGGCGACGGCGGGAACCGGGGACCGTGGAGGCGACGGCGGGACGGCGGCAGCGGGAACGGCAGCCGAGGAACCCTCGGCGGCGGCTCCGGAGGCGGCTCCTGCCGCACCGAGTCCGTCGGCGACGGCACCGGCGCCGGGGGCTGAGGCTGCGCCGGCAGCAACCCCGGAGGCCGCGGCTCCCACGGCGCCGGCTCCGACACCGGAGAGCGCGGCGGCTCCTGCGGGAACGGGCGGTTGACGGAGGCCCTCCTGGGAGAGGCGCTCGACAGGCTGTCGCCGCCCTCTACCGCCAGAGTCCCGTTTCCTCGCCCGCGGCGCGCAGGAGCATGTTGAGCTCGCCGAGGTGGGAGTGAGTGTGGCGGAGGCCGTAGAGCCAGTGCTCGAGGTACGTGGCGCCGGTCCAGTGGAAGGGCGGAGGGGCGAGCATCTCTTCATCGGTCATGCCGCGGAGGCGAGCGTCGAGGCTCGCGGCGACCTCATCGAGGTACTCGAGGAGTTGGTCGCGAGTGGGCAGCTCCTCGGCCGCGCCGCCCTCCCAGTCGCAGAAGCGGGAGCCCCAGTCCATCGAGTCCAGTGAGCGTGCCTGATAGGCATCCACCGCGTCCACGGTGTGCAGGGCCCAGCGGGCCGGGGTGAGCTGCGGGTTCGCGTCGGCCCGCCAGCGCTCCTCGGGCGTTCGCTCCACCACGTCGCGGAGCATCTCCCAACAGCGGGCGTACTGAGCGGCAACGGATTCGCCGATGGCGGGCATGAGGCGCTCCTGGTAGCTTCGGGGGTATGACAGAGGAACTCGGTGAGGCTGAGTTCCATCGTCAGTCCCCAGGCGGCGCTACTTGGGATGCAGCACGTAGGGTTGGGTGGAGACGGTCAGGCGGGCGGCGCCGACCAGGTAGACGAGCTCGCCGTACGCGGCGAGGTACTCGCCCTCGGGTCCAGGGACGGAGGCGACGAAGGCCTCCCCCTCAGCGGGAAGGGGCTGCTCTTCCCACTTCGCGGGGCGGAAGTCGCGGATGGTGTTGCGGGTGACCCAGAGGCGGGTCTCGGCGGGCTTGGGGTCGGAAGTAACGGTCAGCGTCAGCCCCTCGGCAGTCTCATCCCACTGCCACAGGGGAGAGGGGAGAGGCTGCTTCTCGGCGAGGAGGGTGAAGAAGCCGGCGAGCGAGCCCGCGACGCGCATCGTGTCATCGAGGCCGTGGCCGGAGTTCGGGTCGATGAGGAGGAGCTTGGGGGCCGCGAGGCCCGGATAGTACTGATTGACCGCGTCGGTGGGCCAGTAGGGATCGTTGCTGCCGAGGATCACGAGCTTGGGCATCAGGAGCCGGTCGCGGAAGTTGTAGGGGTCGACCATCCAGCTCAGTCGGAAGCCGCGCGGCGTGTTCAGCAGGTTCTGAATGCCCTTCTCGGTGTAGTCGTCAATCATGGGCGAGTAGTCGCCCCAGAAGTCCTTCTGGTGCTGAATCTGGACGGGCATGTTGAGGATGTCAAAGACCATCGGCGCGATCCCAATGCAACGCTCCGGGGCGACGATGCCGGTCAGGTAGGTCGTCCAGCCGCGTTTGGAGGCGCCGAAGGGGAGGAAGCCGTCGAGCTCCGTGTTCCATTGCTCCTGGGCGAGGGCGTCCAGGCAGTCCATCGCGCGGACCGTGGCCTTGGTCATCGCGAAGTTGAGGACCCAGTCCTCGTCGCCGGTCTCCATGTACTTCATCCAGGTGTAGGAGATCAGCGCGTCCTCGCCAAGGCCGCCGAAAAGGGGCTGGTTCGGGATGTGATAGAGCACGGCGATCCGCGCGCCGACGAGGTTGGCGATCATCAGACCGAGGCCCTGGTCGTCGGCCCCCGCCCCGCCCCCGGTGATCATGAGCGGCACGACCTTCGGGTACTTGAGGGTCATCGGCTCATAGACCTGGAGCTGGTGCTCCCAGGTAAGGCCCTGCCAGACCTGGGAGACCATGTGCAGGTCGTAGATCTTCCCGTTGGGCTTCTCCTGGGTCTCGCGCAGCTCCCACTTGAACGCGTCATCGGGCTTCGCCACGTAGCTGAACAGGTCGGCGTGGACGGCCGGTGACAGGTAACCGGTGACAGGTGACAGTACGACAGTGGCAACGGCGGCAACGGCGAGGCGACGGGAGGGTGAGGGCATGGGTGGAAGCTCCGTTCCGGGCGGACTCCAGGCTCAGCTGCGGGTTCCATTCACCGTCGGAGGCATCGCGTCCTTGCCGACCAAGGCGTCTGATCCCCAGAGAGAGGAGAACGGCGACGGCCGCGGGTTGGAGGCCCGCGCCACGACGGCGCGGGTCGGAGAGCCGCGAGCACGGAACGGCAACGGTCCGCGAGGTCGGCATGTGACGACGATCACGCCCGGGAGCGGGAGCGCAGCGGAGTGGCTCGCGCTCGCGCGGGGAACATTGCCTCCGAAGACGTTGCAGTCAGTGGTATACCGACTGTGTTCCGCCATCTTGCTCTCAGAGCGTGTATGATAGGGCCACCGCCAACAGGGGACAGTCCCGTTCCAAGCGGTGAGACTGCCGGAAACTGGGACAGTCCCAACGTCTCCACCACCTTCTCATACATGCTCTCAGGAAGTCCGGATGAAGCTCGTCCTGAGCCCCGGCCGATGGCCACGCGGCGCGTTCCCCGCGGTGCTCATCGCGCTCACAGTCCTCGTCGCGGCCATTGACTACGTCACGGGCCCGGCGGTCGGGCTGTTCCTCTTCTACGTGATCCCCGTCGGGATGGCGGCGTGGTACCACAGCCGGAGACTCGGCCTTGCAGTGTCGTTCGGGAGCGCGGTAGCGTGGTTCCTCACGGAGGCGCTGACCCGCACCCAGGACCCCGGGCTGGCGGTCTCGCTATGGAATGCGGGAGTGCGCCTGGGCTTCTTCGCCATTCTGACCTTCAGCGTCTCGGCTCTGCGCCGGTCTCAGCGCCGCCAGGAGGAGATGGTCTCCTTCATCGTTCACGACCTGCGCTCGCCGCTGGTCACGCTGCAGATGGCCCTGGACGAACTGGGGGAGGAGATGCGCCCGACGACCTCGGGGCAAGCGTTGGCCATGCTCCAGACCGCGCAGGCATCGAGCCGGCGCATGGTGCCGCTGATCGATTCGCTGCTCGAAGTGCCGCGCCTCGAGCAGGGGAAGATGCGGGCCAAGAGGGCGCCGACGTCGGTGCAGGAGCTCGTGCAGAGCGCGATCGATCACGTCGGTCTCTGGGCGGCCAATGAGGGGGTCTCGATCCGGCAAGAGGTTGCAGCAGACCCGGCGACGATCTGGGCGGACGAGCGCCTCACCACCCGAGTGCTGGTGAACCTGCTCGGCAACGCCATCAAGCACAGCCCGGAGGGCTCGACCATCACCGTGGGCTTTGAGGCGGATGAACGGGCGAAGGCGTGGTTCCGGGTAACCGACGAGGGCCCGGGCATCCCGAAGGCCTGGGCCGCGCGGGTCTTCGACAAGTACGCGCAGGCGGAGTCATGGCACAGCGGCGTAACGCTCGGGACGGGGCTGGGGCTGACCTTCTGTCGCCTCGCCGTCCAGGCCCAGCGCGGTCAGATCCGCCTGACCTCCACGGAGGGTGAGGGGACAACCGTGACGTTCTACCTGCCACAACGAGCGGCGGACCTCGAGGGTGCTCCCCGCCCCCTGCCGGAGCAGACTCCCCGCTCTCCCCGCAAGCGTGACCTGCGTCAGTTGGACGCCGAGACCCAGTTGGACGGTCCGTAAGGCGCGAGCTTCCCCCCGGCAAAGGCAAAGGCGACGGCAAACGGCGCGGGCCAGGCGACTCGCAGGCACGGACGTCAACGGCGCGGGTCAGGCGACCCGCAGGCACGGACGGCAACGGCAGGGCTACCGCTTGCGCTGGAGGTCGCGGAGGGGCAGGTAGCTGATGAGCTTGATGCCGAACTCGTCGATGAGCGCGCGGGTCTCGGGGGCACAGAGCCAGTCGCGGTCAGCCTGGCGGCGCTCATGGCTGCCCGCGATGGCTTGGAGCTCCGGGCCATCGAGGGCGGTGTGCAGGTAGAGCTCGGTGACCTTCCCGGGCTGGAGCTTGCGCAGGACCTCGTCGTAGTAGGCGGGGACCTCGGCGATGCTCCTAGGCTCCGGGACCGGGATCGCGGGGCCGTGGAGCAGAACGTCGGGGCCCAGAATCCCCTTCTCCTCGTACACGTCGCGTTGCCCCGCGGCGCCCATGAGGGCGTAGAGCTCCGGGGCGGCGAGGCGCAGCGGCAGATCGAACTCCTCCCCCAGCCGACAGTAGACCTGCCAGAGGGTCGGGTGCGTCTGGAGGCTGCCCATGTGGTTGTCGATGTGGGTCGGATCGAGGCCGAGCTCGATGGCGCGCTCGACCTGGGCTCGCCCCTCGCGGTAGACCTCCTCGGGGTTCATGTGCTCCCACATCGGTTCGTTATCGTGGAAGAGATAGCCCTCTTCATCGTGAAGGCTGGGGCAGAGCGCTCTCCCGAGCACGCCCGGCCAGCGGAAACGCTTCCACTCGCTGGTGAAGGTGAGGTGCACTCCGAGCGCGGCGTCGGGGTGCTCGCGCTTCCACTGCACGACCTCCATCACCCAAGGGCAGGGCATCATCACCGTCGCGGAGGTGGCGACGCCTTGGGTGAGGCACTCGAAGGTGGCCTGATTCTCGGCATGACACATCCCCGCGTCATCGCAGTTGATGATGAGGACCGTGTCGGTCGGCTCGAAGCCAAGCTTCTCGACGAGCGTCTGAGCCCCGCCGAGAGCCGGGCAGGCGCCCAAGGCAGCGGACAGCAACAGACAGCGAGACATGGCGACCCCTCGACGGCCGGAGTAGCGGAGCTGCGGAGTTGCGGAGAGCGGCACGACGGACCGGTTCTTCGCGAGAGGCCGGCGCGATACCTTGGCCGGCAGGGGCAGGGAGCAGGCAAGCCCGGAGCGAAGGAGCGACAGCCGACGTCTCGACCGCCGGAGACTGGACTTACGGAGGAACTCGATGAGTGCACGGATTGCCCTGCTGACGGCCATGGTGTTTGGGCTGGCCCTCGTGCTGTCGGGGTGCCCGCAGAAGACGGACACGGGAGTCGCGAAGATCGAAACCGCTCCGGAGTCGCTCCCCACGCCGCCGAGTGAGGACGAAGCCGCGAAGGCTGAGACGGAGGCGTCGGACGAAGCGGAGGCGACGAAGACCGAGCCCGCAGCGCCGAGCGGGGAAGAGGCCGCGAAGTCGGAGCCCGCTCCGGCGGGCGATGCAGGGAGCCTGCTGCAGGACCGCTGCACACAGTGCCACGGCATCGACAGGGTGGAGAAGGAGAAGGCGGACGCGGAGGAGTGGGGCAAGATCGTGAAGCGGATGCAAGGGCACGCGGTGAAGAAGCAGAAGACGCCGATCGCCGATGACGAGGCGAAGCAGATTCTGGAGCACATCCTGGCGACGTACGGGCAGTAGGCGAGGCGAGCGTTGGTTGAGGCACGACAGGATCGGCATGAAGGTCGGACAAGGGAGGCGCGGACATGCGGTTCATTGCGGCCGTCTTGTTGGCGTCATTGGGTTCAGTCGCCTGCGGCTGGAGTGCGACGTTCACCGTCACCAACACGCAGAACTCCGGGGCAGGCAGCTTGCGGAAGGCCATTCAGGATGCAAACGGGAGCTTGGGGAGCACCATCGCCTTCGCCGCCAGCCTGAGCGGGAAGAAGATCGCGCCGACGACCGCCTTGCCCGCGGTCACGGCCGAGAATACCACCATCGACGGCGACCTGAACAACGACGGGCGGCCCGACATCGTGCTGGACGGCGTGAACCTGAGCGCCGGGGCCGGTGTGGGCCTGATGGTGCAGGGCGCCCCCGGGTGCGATGTCATCGGGTTGTGCATCATCAACTGTCCGGACACGGGCCTGTTGCTGAAGGCGGCGTTCGGCGCCGAGGTCCGCTCGTGCTACTTCGGGATCACGTTGACCAGCGGGCTGTCGAACACCAACGGAAGGCCTGCGGGCGTCGCCGGCGAGCAGGTGGAGCTGCTGGTCACCGATAGCGCCAAGATCGGCGGGTCGGCGCCGACGGACCGCAACTACTTCCATTGTGGGGCGCCCGGAGACGGCAACGTTGGTCTCCGGCTGGTCGGGAGCCGGAGCAACACGGTGGTGGGCAACTGGTTCGGACTGACGCAAGACGGACTGAGCGCGTGGTCGGGCCAGAACATCGGTGTGATGCTGGAGCGCTCGTCCACCGGCCGAACGTGCCGCAGCAATCTGATCGGCGGCGAGATCACCACCGGCGAGCCGAACTACTTCGGCTGGTGCCGGCGGGGCGTCTCTCTGGACCGCGCGCACTACAATCGGGTCCGCGGGAACTACTTCGGTCTGGCCAAGAACCGGAACACCGCGCTGCCCATCAACGAGACGTGCGTGCACATCGGCACGTCGTGCTCGGAGAACACCATCGGGGGGAGCCCGAGCGAGCGGAATGTGTTCGTGAGCCAAAGCCGCGGGGTGACGATCCAGGGGCCGAGCGCCGTGGGGACGCAGATCGAGTCGAACTGGTTCGGTGCGAACGGCGCGGGGAACGGCCACCGGGTGATGGGCGTGTGCGTGGACCTCCTGCAAGACGCCGGGCTCCACACCATCGGCAGCTCAGACCCCGCACGCTACAACGTTCTCGCGCCGAACGGCACGTCCCAGCCGGTCGGCGTGGAGCTGTGGTACAGCGGAGGGGGGGCGCGGATCCTGAACAACATCTTCGGCGAACTCCCCAACGCGACGCCGGCGATCCCAGCAGACGCGGCCATCTACTGCGTCGGCGCGTCGCCGGTGATCCGAGGGAACCGGATCACGCGGGCCCTGCGAGGGCTGGAGGTACTGAAGTCCACCAGCGATCCGCAGGTGTACGACAACCGGTTCGTGGACTGCTCCGCCGCAGTCCGTCTGCGCGACGGGGCCCAGTGCCGGCTGGGGAACCTGGGGAACACCAACACGACCGACAACGGCGCGAACATCTTCCGCGACATCGACACCTGGTTCATCTACAACAACACGACGCACGCGGTCAAAGCTGAGGGCAACGACTTCGATACGACCAGCGCGGCGGCGATTGACGCGAAGATCTGGGACCAACTGGACAACGCCTCTCGCGGCCGCGTGGACTACAACCCGCTGATCGGTGGCGTAGCACCGACCGGCGGGACGGAGGCGGTGTGGGTCAGTGGCGCGACGGCGCTGCCGACGGCGGGCGGCGCGGAGATCGCGTTCACGCTCTCGGCCGCAGCCCGGGTTACGGTGACGGTGCTGAACGTCGCGGGGCGCCCGATCGCGACGGTTGTGCAAGACCGGCCCGCGGAGGCCGGGCTGCAGCGGGTCGTCTGGAACGGGCAGTCAGCCGCCGGGACGCGCGCGCCGGGAGGCCTGTACCTGGTCCGCATCGAGGCGTGGGACGCCGCAGGGCAGACAAGCCGGGCGGTCGCGCGGTTGGTGCTCGCGCGATAGGCTCCGCTGCCGGAAAGGACGGCCGATGTCCCGCTCTCCGTTCACCCGACCGACACGGCGCGACTTCCTCCGACACAGCGCGCTTGGCGCTCTGGGCGCCGGGCTGGCGGGTCAGGTCTTGGGCCAGGACGCCCCGGTTCCGCGCATCGAGAAACGCGGGGAGATGGTGTATAGGCGGCTGGGGAAGACGGAGTTGATGGTGTCGGAGCTGGCGATCGGGGGCAGCCCCAGCCCGGAGCCCGCGATCTTCCTGGAGGCGCTGGACCGGGGGATGAACCTGGTCGATACGTCGGCGGGCTACGGCGGCGGCGAGGAGCGCATCGGCGAGGTGCTTCAGGGCCGGCGGGATCAGGTGATCATCAGCACCAAGTGCCACCCGTACCGGATGGAGGACGTGACGGCCGGGATCATCGCGGCGTGCGAGACGGCCCTGGGGAAGCTGCGGACCGACCGCATCGATGTCTGGTGCATCCACGGCGTCGGCGGGCCGGAGTGGTTCCTGCGAGACGATATCCAGGCCGCCTACGATCAGCTGAAGCAGCAGGGGAAGATCCGCTTTGCCGGAGTCTCCTGCCACCAGGACCCGGCGCGGGTCTTGCCGCCGTTGTTCGAGTCGGGGAGGCTGGACGTGGCGCTACTGGCCCTCAACGTCTTCTCGGGGAACACCGTGAGGCCCGAGGACGTGAAGGCCGGGAAGGTCTACGACAACTGGCTGGCCGACAGCGGCCTGCAGGGCGTGCTCGACTCCGCGAAGCAGCACGACGTGGGCCTCGTCGCGATGAAGACCATGGCCGGCGGCGCGCTACAGAGGCCCGACGCCTACCAGGCCGACGGCTCGACTCTGGCGCAGGCGAAGCTCAAGTGGGTGCTGAGCCAGGACGCGGTCGCGGCCGCGCTCTCGGAGGTGCTGAGCTACGCCATCCTGGAGGACAACCTCGGCGCCGTCGGCAAGACGCTGACCGCCGAGGAGCAGGCGCTGCTGCGGGAGCACGTGAGGGAAAGATCGGCGAGCGTCTGTCGCATGTGCGGCGCCTGTCAACGGGCCTGCCCGGCCAAGCTCCCAATCCCCGACCTCCTCCGCTGCATCACCTACCGCGACGAGCACGGGAAACCGACCTACGCGCGACAGGTATACCGGGAGGTCACGGCCGCCGGTCCGCTGCCGGACTGCGGCCACTGCACCGCTTGCGCCCAGGCCTGCCCGCACGGCGTGGCGGGGAGGGAGAGGATCAGGGCGACGAGGGAGCTGAGGGCGTAGTGGCGAGGTTTGACTATAGGTCTTTGGTCTTTGGGGCTCCGCCCCAAGCCCCGCTGGGGCCGTGGGCCCCAGACCCCCATATGCTCCGCGGAAGAGCCGCGCTCACACGACGAGCGCGACTCTTCCGCGAATCGCCCGCCCGGCGGGCGAGGAAGCGCGCTGGCATGGAGTGCCCCAAGTGTCGTCTCATCCATCCTGATAGTGCCGAGGAGTGTGAGCGCTGCGGCCACGCTTTCGGAGAGCGTGCGCCTGGTCGTTCCCATCGTCGGCCTAGCGGGAGGTGGGGTCTGCGTCTCAATCGCGTGCACGTCACGCATCCCGGGATGGGTCTGGAGGGCTCAACGGGAGGAGTTCGAGAGATGGTTCGCCAGGCCGAGCCAGTTCTTCGCACTCTCACTCTTCCTGGCCGCGGTCCTTGTAACAGGCTCGTTGCTGTTCCTGGGGACACTGCTCTCCGGTAAGTAGGGAGGAAGGGGAGCCTATACGTCACGGCAGGCACAACAGCTCCTCGCTTGAAAACCAAACGGGTCTCGCTCGGGGAAGTGGGGCGAGGCCCGTGTGCCGCGGCGGCCCCTGAGAACGCAAAGCCCGCCACCGGTATCCCGATGGCGGGCCGCTTCCACTACCGCCGCCTCCTGGAGGGAAGCGACGGGACCGGTGCACCTACCGTCGCCCAAGCCCCGCGACGGGACTGTGACAGGGGCATTGTACCCCTTCTTGCCTGAGTGTCAACCCTTTCGGCAGTCATTTCCGGCGGTTCGGCATTGGAGTCAGCACGGGAAGCTACCGTTTGGCCAGCCGCTCGAGGGCGTCGCGGTGACGCTCGATCAGGCGTGCGATGAAAGACCGGGTGAGCTTGGTCCCAGCGCAGGCGTCCTTCTGTCCATGGCCCTGAGCGACCTCGACAGCCGCGGGAGGCTGTGGTCTGGGAGGATGAGTTGTCGTCTGCTTTGCCATGGTCGTGACCTCTGGGACCGGCGCAGACTCATCCGCCGGAGGACCGGCGCGGTCTTGGGCTGTGGTCGGACGAGAAGGCGATGCGTCGACCGGCGATGGCGGCGGGAGCCTCAGCCTCAAGCTCCGCAACATCCACGCAGGCTGCGCGCCCCAGCTTGCCCTCGCACGCGCGGCCTCTGTTCTCCGCGATATCGTGCCCCGATAGACGCCGCACGATGGGCTCGACGTGAGGGTCGGGGAGTCGTGATCTGCTTCGCCACAGTCGTACCTCTGGGAGCGTCGGAGTCCTTGCACATGATACCCCTGCTCGCCTCGGCTGCGCAAGCCCTTGAGCGGCACGGGGCACGTTGGGTCGAGCCATCGGCAGCTGTCGGTGTCAGGGACGGCCATCCCTTACCTCCGGCTCCCCTCCATCCACGTCCCCCGCTTCCCTCTCACCAGAGTGACGCTTGCCGAAGATCAGCGCTCCGATTCCCAGCTCATAGCCGTACTCCCAGAGCTTCTCGGGCAGCTCCTCGAGCGAGAGGGGACCGTTCTCGCTGTACGGGACCCCCGGGTGTTTGCAGCAAGCGTGCCAGAGCGGCGGTGTCGCGTAGACGGTAACGGAGGAGAGGGGCGGCAAGGTGGGGTCGTTGCCGCTAATGCTGAAGAGACGCTGGTGCCGGGCATAGGCGCACGTACCGCACCGGGCCGCCGGACCGGTGATGTAGATGACGTCAACCCCGCAAGCCACCAGCGTGTCCAGATACGAAGCGTGCACTGCCTCGTACACGACGCGATCAACCCACGCGAACGGGATGACCACGAGGTCCTCTTGATCCGCCGCGTCATGGCCCCACCCGGACATGGAGGCCCGGCGAATGCGCTCACAGGCCTCACGGTGGTCTGCCAGGGCGGTCGTCAGAAGCTGTCGGGTCTGACTGACGACCCCTTGGACAAGGCGGGTGTACGCGGGAGGACGCGGCACATCGTCGTCGACAGGCCCCGTCGGGAACCCCGCCCATTCGGCCGCCTGGTGCCCAAGCAGCTTTCCACTGAGCAGCCCTGCCTCGACCAGTTCCGCGGCGATGCCGCCGTCGCCATCCGGCCCGAGCACCGTTCGGAGAGCGCGCTCGTATGTCTTGGAAGCACTCCTCGCCTGTGAGCCCATCCAGTCCGGCGAACCGGCCCCCGTAGCGTCCCTCCGCAACAACTGGTCCAGCTCGCGCCCCAGGTCTCTGAAGGCGCCGAGGTACCGCCGCTTCAGGTCCGCGATCGAGGGGAACCGTCGGCTATCCACTGGGTTTCTCCTGTGGTTCGGCAAGCGAGATGAACGAGGCGGGCACGCGGTGTGTCCGCACGCACCATGTACCCGCCCGCAATGCCACTGTGCGCTCCGGACGGAGTGGGGTACAAGAGCTTCGGAGGGGATGGAGAGCGTCTCGGCGCCCCGGGGGAGGCGAAACTGCCATGCGGTGTCCGGCATGCAAGACGAAGGCTGAGGCGTCAGCAGCCGAGTGCTCGAAGTGTCGGCTGGACCTGCGCTGGAGCGTGCAGAGCCCTGACGGGCAGCTGCGCGGGCCGTACACGCTCGCGGAGCTGCAGGGCCACGCGGCGCTGGGCGAGGTGCAGCCGTGGACGTGGGTGCAGAGCAAGTACGGAGACGTGATCCAGTTCCGCCAGCTCGAGGCGGGGATAGCGGCGGCCTCGCCGGCGGCTCCGCTGCCGGGCGCGCCGACGCCGGGCAACTGGGCCCGCGCGGCGGGGGTGACGGCGGCCGTGGGGTTCGGCGTCATGGGGCTGGTCGGGATGGTCGTCTGGCTGGCCGTGGCAGTGCCCGCGATGAACCACAGCCAGAAGGCGGCGTCCGATGTGGGCTGCCTGAAGGACGCCTCGCTGCTGGTGGAGGCCCTGCACAAGTACGCGGCCGACCACGACGGGAAGCTCCCGGACGCCCAGACCTGGCGCGAGGCCGTGAAGCCGTACCTGCCCGGCGACAAGATCCCGGCCTGCGGAGAGGTGCAGGCAGTCGGCGCAGGCTACGAGCTCTGTCCGGACCTCAGCGGCGCCGAGCTCTGGGGCGCGGAAGATCGGCCGCTACTCTGGGACGCGGGCTGGCTGAGCGGCCGGCCCGGCCCGCACAAGGGCTGCTACACCGTGGCCTTCACCGGCGGCGCGACGATGTGGCTGCCGCCGGAGGGGTAACGGCAGTTGGGAGTTCGTAGTTGCGGCACGGCGACGGGCGTGGTCCCAGGGGACGGCACGGCGCGGGTCAGGCGACCCGCCGGCACGGACGGCGACGGCATCCTACCCCCCGGCCGCTTTCCTGAAGGAGAGGGGAGAGCGGCGCGGCGACGACGCGGCGCTTACGGTGACTTGAGGTAGACCCTCCGCCGGCCATCTTCCCAGACGCGGTAGTGACACTCGTAGCCGAGGGCCTCGGCGACCGGTCGGAGATCAACGCGCGCGCTTCCGTCGGTCTCGGAGGCGTGGCACGAGATGATCCGCCCATCGAGGCCCACGACCTCCAGGTTGGGCTGCGCCGGAGAACCGGACCGCGAGGGGAAGACCGCGTAGTACCCCGTGACGACGTGGCGCACGCGAGAGAGCGGCGAGAGCACGGTGCCGGGACCGCGCGTTAGACTGCTCGTGTTCTCGGCAACCTCCGCGCCAAGGTAGATGCCAATGTGACCGGGCGTCCGGTAATCGGGGCTCATGCCGACGATATCGCCGGGTTGAGGCGTGTCGGTCCGATACCCCATTGACTCGAGGGCCCGACAGGACTCCGACGCATACCGCCGCAGCCAACCGAAGCCGAACTCGTTGAAGTCCGGGTCCACGTTCCGCGCCGCCGCGGCATAACACTGCCGCACGAAGCGCCCACACCACCCCGGCGTCACCAGGTCGAACTCGATCCCGTTCTTCACGTACACTCGCGCTCCGGACTTGTGGGCCAGGCAGGCCGCACGCGCGATGGCGGCCACGTCTTCCCGATAGCCGGGCATGAAGGGCTCCTTTCAGGGCGGCAGGGGACGGCAACGAAAGGGGAAGCCAGAAGCAGTGACCCGAACGAGAGGACAGACCACTTCCTCTCGTCAGACCGCGATCTCAGAGGGAATGCTGAGCCGGCGATGGAGGGTTACGGTACCAGGAGCTGCAGCCCCATAATGTGGGCGAGGTCGGCTTGGTGGGACTCGGCAAGCTGCCTCAACTGACTGACATCAGCCTCCGACATCGTCTCCACCTTGGACGTCTTGTGCTTCAGAATGCAGACCTGAGCTGTTCCACCTACGGTGGAGTCCAGCTTATCCGCCACCCAGCCGACAACGAATGCTGCCCGTCGCGCTGCTTCGTCGACGGTCAACAGGGAGCCATCCGAAGGCTCGCACAGGAACTTGGCTAACGCGTATGCATAGGGGCCGCCATGCCCCGTACACCGGAACCCGACCTTCTCCCCGTACCCCGGCGCGTGCACGTAGTAGATCACCGCATCACCTGAGGTGATACCCTCAAGACCGCCCATCAGGACACCAATGGGGCTGCTGTCTCCCACGCGATCGGTGTATCGTCGGACCAGCTCGGCGATTATGTCTTCCACCATGATCTTCACTTCATAGAGCGAGTCAACCCCACGCCGACGGCGAATATCCCCGTCCAGCAAGAGGAAGAAGTCGTCTCGAATTCCGGTGAGCCCCTCCGCGGCAAACAACACAGGGCCGCCCAACGCGCTGAACTCGAAGATCTTGTCGGCGAGGACGGTTTCGCCACCGCGCCCGATCTTCCGATCACTCGCGATGACGATGCCGTCCCGGCAGGTGATGCCCATGAGAAGGGTGCCTGTCTGAGGGAGGTCGAAGCGGTCGCCTCGTAGGCGGTCGAGGAACCGATCCGTGGCACGTTCCCGGGCCCGACGCTCGTTCTCTCGCCGGAGAACGGCCGTAAGCCCATCGCCACGGGTCGCCTTCTCTCTCTCCCAATCGCGCAGAGCTTCCAGAGGGGTCCGGTACGTGGTCGACTGCATGATCTGCCTCCAGCGGGCACTGCCGGGTTGCCTACTACCGGTACCTTCGACCCCATGCGCCCGCGTTCCTGCCGCAGCCGGGTACCGTCTCGCGGAGGCGCGAGGGCCCCACACTGAACAGCAGTACTAGCGAACAACTGCTGGTCCACTGCTGCCTCCCACGCCGCTCCCCCGCCGTCATCCCCGACGCTCCCCCGCCGTTGAGGGTAGGACGCTGAACGTACCGACGGCTTCCTCGGAGTCGGTCCCAAAGTCGGCCCGGTAGACGAGGACCCGACGGCCCGGCGAGCCCGTCGCGTCATCGGGGGTGAGCTGAATGCTCGCTTCATTGCCGGCGACGGTCGCCGCCGTCTGGGGGAGAAGGGGATGGCCCTCGATGCGGTAGGCGTCCCCTTCGGCCACCGCGATCGGGAGCGCGTAGAAGGTCAGAGTGTTTGTCTCCTGCTCGAAGCCCGTGACCTCGCTCCGGTACTCGCGGGCGTCGGAGGCGTCGGTGACCACGAGGGTCATACCGAGCCACAGGTCATCTTCCTCGAGCCGGTCGGCATCGACGAGGGTCGTTGACGAGCCGCTGTCGGCGGTCCCGCTCGTCTGGCGGTCCGGATCGAAGCAGAGGAAGGTGCTCCCGTCCTCAGGGTCCAGAGGTTGCCCCGCGTCGTCCCCCGAGGCGATGGAGGTCGCAATCTTGATCGTCTTCACGTCGCCGACCCGCAGGTCGGGGAGGTTCAGCATGCCATCCACTGGGGTCACCTCGGAGAGGCAGGGATTGGGTAAGGGGGGTCGGTGGGTGTGCTCACGGCTCAGCGGCGACATGCGGCGTGATCGTGCGGGTCGCGTCCTCGAAGATGGCTCGATCGGAGGCGAGAGAGACGGCGACCGTCGGGTGCGTGGGTCGGCAATCGGCCCGGACCGAACTGTCGGCGCAGGCCGGACGGGTCGTGACGTCGAGGAAGAGGGTTGCGCCCCACGGCGCCAGCCCGAACCGGGCCAACAGGTCGGCCAAGCCGTCGCACCGGGCAGAGGCCAGGAAGGCCGCCTGGGGAGTCGCGTCCAGGTCGGCCGCGGCGAAGCACTTGGCGAGCGCCGGGAGGACCGCGCGGGCCGTCGGCGACAGTGCACCGCCGGCGGCGATCTGCGCCGCCCCGGAACGGTAGCGAGCTCCGCTCAACATCGCTGCCGCCGCCCCACTGACCACTGCCGCTCCCGGCCGAAAC
>VGFB01000018.1 GCA_016869015.1 Armatimonadota bacterium | reverse complement strand
CGACCGCGCGGGCGGCGCCCGGGATGAGGTCCACCGCGGCGGTCGCCTGCTTGCCGGCGTGCTCGACGGTGATGGCGTGCGTACCGTGGAAGGGGCGGAACGTCGCGGCGCCGTCGTCGCCGGTCTCCGCCTCGGCCTTCGTCCACCACTGGTTGAGGACCAAGTCCTCCCACGCTTCCTGCGCGGGGCGCGGGGTCCAGTCGCGGGTGAACATCGCGCCGCCGTCGCGCGCACGCCAGTGGGAGCCCTCCCAGAAGCCCCACATGATGAAGGCCGTGATCTTCGGGTGGCTGAAGATGGCGGTCATGAAGTCGCGGACGTACTGCGCGTGCACCTCGTCGTTCGCGCAGCCGAGATCGAACTCGGTGATCTCCAGGTCCTTGCCGAAGGCCGCCCACTCGTCGAGGATCTCCAGCACGGTATGCAGCGGCGTGAGGGGCAGGTTCATGTGGCCCTGGATACCGAGGGTATCGAAGGGCGCGTCGTGGTCGACCAGGTACTCGATGCGCTTCTTCACCTGCGCGCGGTAGCCCGGGTTCAGGTTGACGATGCCGTAGTCGTTGTAGCAGAGCCGCACGTCGGGGTCGGCCTCGCGCGCCCAGCGGAACGAGTCGGCGAAGTGCTCCCAGCCGATCTCATCCCAGAGCTCCGTGTTGCTCCCCGCCTCGTTCACCACGTCCCAGAGGTATAGCTTGCCGCGCGTGTGGGTGGCGTACTCGGCGACATGGTCGCGGCAGGCCTGTAGCAGCGCCTCCCCGCGCAGGTCGCGGGCAGGCTGGGGGAGGTGCTGGTAGGAGCCCCACAGCAGGCAGTGACCGCGGACCTCGATGTCGCGCTCGCGGAGCCAGTCGATGGCCTGGTCGACCTGCGCGAGACGGTCCGGCCCGGCCGCCGCCCACTTGAGGTCGTTCTCGAAGGTGACGACGTTGTAGAGGCGCTCGACCTCCTGCTGGAAGCGGAGGTTGTCGGGGTTCGTCCGGTCCAGGAACCGCCCCGCCGGGGCGGCCGTGCCGAAGCGGAAGTGATGCCGCTGCTGCTGCACGCGGACGGTGGCGCCGGGCAGAGGCTTGCCGGCGGCATCGAGGACGCGGACCGTGAGCTCGCCCTTGCGGAGTTGCTCAATCCGGTCGAGGGCGGGCCGGCGCCAGTCCTCGTTGTGCTCGCGACCGCCCCAGTAGTCGATGGTCTGATCGAAGGCGGTGTCCGGCGCATCGCCGAAGTTCTCAACTCTCACCCCCGCGACCTCGATGACCCCCGGGCCGTGACCCACGAAGAACGAGATGCGCGATTCCTCGGGCCGGAAGCCCTGTCCCGCGCGGCCCATGAAGCGGTACTCCCGCCACTCGGGGGTCAGCTTCACTTTCTGATCGATCGCTTTGGAGTGCGGCGGGCCGGCCAGCTCCCAGATGAAGGTGACCTGGCACCGTTCGGGGCTGCGCAGCCACGCGCGGAAGTAGACGGCGTCGCCCCGGCGGATGTACCCCCGACAGGGCTGCGCGAACTGGAGGTTCCACGGCGGCTGATTGGGCTCCGGGTTCAGCGTGAGACGCGCGGCCGTCGTGTACCCGCCGACCTCCGCGTCGATGACCTCGACGGCCATTCGCTCGCCGCCGCCGGTGGGCCAGTTCCCCTCCAGCGGCTGCGTGAGGTCGCCGTTGTGGATGAGGCTGATGGGCTTGTCCACGGTGGGTCGCTCCCCGGCGAGATCGGGCTTCAGGTCCAGGTCGAACACGCGGATGCCGGTCATCTCAACCGTGCCCGCGCCGAAGGCCAGGTGGAAGCCCAACCGCAAGCCGCCCGGGCTGTAATCCGCATCCGCCACGCCCTCGATGGTGTACTCCGTCCAGTCGGGCGTCAGCGTGAGGGTCTCGGTCAGCGGCTTCGAGTACGGCGCTTGAGGGATCTCAAGGTAAGGGTTGATCCGGTTGCCCGACGCACTCCGCGCCCAGAGCCTGATCTGCAGGCGGTCGCCCCGGGTGAGGAAGCCGTCGACCGGCTGCAGGACCATGATCGACCACTGGTCGGCCCCGGGCGCCGGGCTCAGCTCCAACCGTACCGCCTTCGGGAAGTCCTGCCGGCCGGAGTCGACTACCGTCGCGCGGCAGCGGTCGCCGCCCAGCAGGTCCCAGAGCTGCGTGCCGTTGTTGAAGCTCCCATTGCCGATGAGGTTCACCGGCTCCTGGGCAAGGGCCGTCGCCGCCGTCAGAGCCGCTGCAAGCAGGTGCACCGTCATTGAACGCGCTCCACACGTCGGACTTCAGACTCGAAACTCAAGACCCGCAACCGCCGTCACGGCACGAAGCGTACGTCGGATACCTCGATCAGCCCTTGGCCGCCGGTCGTGGAGACGCCGTGGGTGCCGACCATGACGTTCTGCACGCGATCGGTGTCCAGCTGCCCGTTGTCGTCCTTCGACCAGCCGCCGAGCTTGAAGTCGGCGAAGGGGATGGTCATGGTGACCCAGTCCTCGCTCGGCGGCGGGAGCGGCTCAACCATGAACTGCCCGCCCGACTCGCCCAGCATCAGCAGCAGGCCCTGGATGCCCGGGGGCAGCTGCGCCCGGTACGTGATCTCCAGCGCGGAGTAGCCCTCGAGATCGGTCTGCGGCAGGTTCATGGAGGGGACGAGGTACATGTGCTTGCCGCCGGGGAGGGTAAAGGCGAGCTTCGTGCAAGGCTCGCCGTCTGGGCCCTCATCGGCGACGGTCATCTCGGAGGTGACGGCCGGGTCCTGTCCGATGCCCCAGGCCTTCGCATCGGCGATCTTCAGCACGAGGGGCTCGGTGGCGCGGTAGGGCTCGTCAGTGAGCCGGGCGGCGCTCAGTTCCAGCGTGCCCTCGGCCGCGCCGTCGATCACCAGGCCGACCCAGACGCGCTCAATGTCGCCCCAGGTGAACTCGAGCGCGGGCTCCTGGTTGAAGGCCGCGGCGCGGGGCGCGCCGACCGCAACGCGACCGTCGGTGAACTCCCCGTCCGGGGCGGGCTGGGAGCCCGTCTTGTACCACGCGTTCCCGCTCGCATCCCAGGCGACGAGGGCCAGCCGCGCCTCGCCGGTCTTGAGCGACAGCCGGTAGCGCGCGACCAGGGCCTTGCAGCCCTCGGCGCTCTTGGCTGGGACGCCCTCCAGCGCGAGGAGCCGGCGAGGCTCGTCGGCCTTCGTGAAGGCCACCTTCAGCGCGGGCTTCCCGGCGTCCGCGTCGGCCACCCGGCCGACCTTCGCCTCGATCCCGCTGAGCTGCACGAGCTTCAGGTCATCGATGCCCGCCGTGCCCCCGCCGATCGGGACGTTGACGGTCTGGGCCGGAAGCAGGGCGGGGATGAGGGAGAGGGTCAGGATGACAGCCCGCAGAGCGATGGGTCTCATCGGAGGACCTCCTGTTGGCGGAAGGCGTCGCGGCTGAAGCCGCTTCTGCGACGGCGTCGGAGCAGCGCTCCGACCTACGACGACAAGGCATCGCGGCTGAAGCCGCTCCTACAACGGCCGCGGGCAGAGCACGCTCTGTCCCTACTCGCTGTTGATCTTCACGTTGTCGAGGTAGAACACGGTCCTGTCCTCGGCGCTGCTGCTCCAGCCGACCCAGGTGAGGTTCTTGAAGTCCGGGCTGCCGACCGGAAGGTCCGCGAAGACCTTGGGCGCCTGGCCGGGGAGCGTGACGGTCAGCGTCCACTTCCCGTCGGCGTCCGCGCCGACCTTCGCGACGATCTCGACGTGGAACCACTCGTCCAGCGGGAGGTCGAGGACGTCCTGCCCGCCGAGCTGCAGCTTCGTGCCGCGGATCCAGAGCGTCGGCCCCACGCGGTAGGGGTTCACATCCCAACTGCGCCACTCGTGGTAGAGCAGGGCGCCCTCGCCAAGGCGCAGGTCGAAGCTGGCGCTTGTCGTGCCGACGGTGTGGTTCGGCTTGTAGGCGAAGTGAGGGTTGTAGCTGAACTGCAGGCCCGGCGCGTCCTGGATCTTGAGACACCGCTCGCCGGAGGCGGCGGTCTCATTGGTGACCGCGATGGCGTCGCCCTTGTTCTCGAAGTGGCACTCGGCGTCGGAGGCGGGTTGGCCGAGAGGAGTCCACTCGAAGTCGTCGTCGATCTGCATCGGGGGCGGAGGCGGGGGAGGAGGCGCGAACTCGACCTCCGCGAACTCGAACCCCTTCGCGATCGCGACCCATGCCGCGTCACCATAGAGCCCCGCCTGCGAGTAGTCGAAGGGCTTGAAGCCGATCTTCGACGCGGGGGAGTTGGGCTTGAGGCGGAAGTCGCCGTTCTTCGGATCGACGAACAGCGGGTCCTCGTTGATGGAGCCCAAGTCCCAGCCCTTCGCCTTGCGGTCATCGAGCGAGAGGCCCTGGAAGTCGAGGGGCTTGCCCGACGCATCCCAGTACAGGTTCCGCTCGCACTTCGCCCACTCGGTGTTGAGGCTGCCGGCCGTGACGACCGGCCCCTCGTCCCAGTAGACGAGGTTGTTGCTGAAGGTGAAGGAGAGGTGCTCCTCCGCCCGCGAGCGCTGGATCTGTCCATCCATGCTATAGGCGAGGATGTTGTTGCGGATGAGGTTGTTCTCGCCGTAGTGCTGATGGTATGTGCCGGTCTTGACGCGGTAGACGAGGTTGTTCTCCATGGTGATGTTGCTGGTGCCCTCATCGTTGTACAGCCCCCAGCCGCCGCGCCCGTACCGGTCGTAGGAGTACACGTCGTGGATGACGTTGTTGCTGACGGTCGTGCCGTCGGAGAGGCCGAGCGTATACACGCCCCCCATGTCGCTGAGCACGCCCCACCCGAGGTGGTGGAGGTGGTTGAAGTCGATGGTGTTGTTCTGGGAGATCGTGGGGTTGTAGCCCCAGCTCCAGCCGACGGAGACGCCGGTATAGAAGAAGTCGCTGATGTCGTTGTGGGTGACGCGGTTCCCGCCGCTGTGGCCGATCCACACGCCGATGGCGCCGATGTGAATCCGCGCCCCCGTGTGGATGATGTTGTTATCGCAGACGATGCCCGTGGTGTGGGCCGCCGCGTCGGTCAGGTCGACGCCCCAGCCCTCGCCGATCTTCACGCCGCCGGCGCCCAGGTCATCGAGCCAGGTGCGAGTCAGCGCGCAGTCGCGGCAACCCCGGCGGAACCAGACGCCGGAGAGGCCGATGTGCTTGATCTCGCAGTCGTCGATCGTGACGTTCCGCGCGCCGTCGAGCATGATGACCGCCGGGATCGTGACCTCGGCCTGACCGTCGCCATGCCCCTCCGGCGGCAGCACGTACTGGCCGTGATGGAAGCGCAGGCCCTTCAGCGTGACGTGCTCGACGGGCAGACCGAGTTCCGGATCGCCCGCGATCTGCACGAACGACTCGGTGACCGGCGCGACGACCTCGGCCTGCGCCATCTCCTCCCCCGGCAGCGGAAGGTAGGACAGAGTACCGTCGCGGTCGAGGAACCACTCGCCCGGCTCGTCGAGGAGAGCCTTCACGTTCTCGATGTGATACCGGCAGTTCGGCCCCCAATAGGCGAAGCCCCAGGGGATCGGCGCGGTCACGATCACCGTGTTCGTGTCGGGATCGACGCGCTCAACCCGCGAGCGCGAGGCCTCCCAGGAGTGGTAGGCCACGATGGTGGCGTCGGTTAGCCGGTCGGCGGGCAGGTCCAGGAGCGGCGCGATGTCCTCCGGTCGGGCCTTGAAGGCGCGGTTGGTCAGGTCAACGAGGTTCCCGGTAGCCGGGTCCCTGGTGCGATCGACCTTGCCCAGGACGTAGTGGTAGAAGCGGTTCGGGCTGCGTGCGCGGACCGCGCGACGGCCGTTCACCCAGAGCTGCTCAAAGACCCAGTCACCCTCCGCGACCCCCGGGACCTTGGCGGTCCACAGGCCATCGGCGCCCCGCGTGAAGCCCGTGACTCGGCGCCCGCCAGTGAACAGCGGCTTCGCGCCAGGGGCCGCCTCGTAGGTGATCGGGCACTGCTCGGTCCCGCTGTCCTGAGGCGTCAGCGCCAGCGGCTCGGCCAGGAAGTACTCGCCCTCGGCGATGACGACGCGCACCGGCTCTGCGAGGGGACCCTTCGCCTTGAGCTTGCGGGCGGCGTCGCGCGCGCCGTTCAGCGAGGCGAGGGGGCCGTCCGTCTTCCCCGCATTCGGCCGTTCGAGGGTCCCGGACCAGGCGTCGTTGCCGTCCGGAGCGATGTGGAATGTAGCGGCCCGGGCGGCAGAGCAGCCGGAGAGCACCGCTGCGAGGGCGGCGACGACCGCCCAGACCATCGGATGAACGAGGCTCATGGAAGGAACCCCCGGTTCCAGAGGTGGACCTGTCGGCCTGTAGGACAGGGCAACGGCACGGGACAGCAGGACGGTGGCCGATGCCGCAGCGGTATTGGCGGCAGGGGCCTCCGAGACCTCCCTGCGGGAGGCCCGACACAAATCCCTCGCTTCCGTGCAGGTGCACACGGGGCGACGTGCGAACGTGTCCCGCGATCGCCTGACGATTACGCGAGGCCTGGCCGCGATGCCGGAGGAAGGACAGCTACGGCGCGATCTGTGCGAGATCGGCCGCCGGATGTGGCTGCAGGGGCTGGTCGCCGCCACCGACGGTAACTTCAGCGTGCGGCTGAGCGAGGACCGGCTGCTCGCGACGCCGACCGGGGTGAACAAGGGGTTCATGTCGCCCGAGGAGATCGTGAAGATCGACCTGGGCGGCCAACCGGTCGAGGGGTTCACGCGGCCCTCCTCCGAGATCCGGATGCACCTGGCGATCTACGAGCGGCGGCCGGACGTCTGCGCAGTGGTGCACGGGCATCCGCCGACGGCGACGGGCTTCGCGGCGGTGCGGGTGCCGGTGCCGACGGAGATCCTCACGGAGGCGCACACGTTCCTGGGGCCGGTGGCGGTCGTGGAGTACGCTACGCCCGGGAGCGCGACGCTTCCGCAGGCGTTGGCGCGGCACGTGAAGGAGCACAACCTGTTTCTGCTGGCGAACCACGGGGCGGTGGCGGTGGGCGGCGACCTGTTCCAGGCGAGCTATCGCATGGAGGCCTTGGAGCAGTCGGCGAGGATCGCGATCACGGCGCGGCTGCTCGGCGGCGCGCAGGCGATCGAGGCGTCGGAGCTGGAGAAGCTGCAGGCGATCCGGGGGCAGTTGGGTCTCCTGCCCAGCGAGGAGTCGTGTCTGGCGGCCGGCGAGGCCTGCGGCGGGGCGGCCCCGGACGACGAAGTGCTGATCGCGCGTATCACGAGTCTGGTGCTCGACGAGCTGCAACGGCAGGGACGCTGACCGGTGACCGTCCCCCCAGAGGTGATGAACCATGGCGCAGATGGCGGTCGGAATGATCGAGACGAAGGGCCTCGTCGCGGCGATTGAGGCGGCGGATGCGGCGCTCAAGGCGGCGACAGTGTCGCTGTTGGGGCTCGAGCGCGCGACCGCCGCGCTGGTCACAGTGTTGGTGACCGGGGAGGTGGCGGCGGTGCAGTCGGCGGTGGACGCCGGGTCGGCCGCGGCCCGCAAGGTCGGCGAGGTGGTCTCCGTGCACGTGATTCCTCGGCCCGATGACCAGATCGCGCCGATCATCCGCAAGGGTAAGGGCGGCGCCGCCGCCGAGTAGCCAGGGGCGCCGGCCGGGCGCTCACAGGAGGACGGAAGCGATGAACCAGGACGCTCTCGGGCTGATCGAGACCCGGGGTCTCGTCGGCGCCATTGAAGCGGCGGATGCGATGGTGAAGGCGGCGAATGTGACCCTCATTCCCACCACGGAGCGCGTGGGCAGCGGCTATGTCACCGTCATGGTGCGCGGCGATGTGGGGGCGGTGAAGGCCGCCACCGACGCGGGCGCCGCCGCGGCCAAGAAGGTGGGGGAGCTGGTGGCCGTGCATGTCATCCCCCGCCCGCACCCCGAGCTGGAGAGGATCCTGCCGACGGTGTGACGGCAGGAGTCCGGGAGGCGCGCGTGAAGCTCGGCAAGGTCATTGGCACTGTCGTCGCGACGCAGAAGAACGCGGCCCTGGAGGGCTGCAAGCTGCTGATCGTGCGCGACGTCGCGCCCAACGGCAAGCTGGGAGACGGGTACGTGGTCGCCATTGACGCGGTCGGGGCCGGGGTCGGTGAGGTGGTGCTGACCGTCGCCGGCTCGTCGGCGCGCATCACGCCGCGCACGCAGGACTGTCCGGTGGACGCCACCGTCATCGGCATCGTCGATACCGTGGAGGCCGACGGGAAGATCACGTATCGGAAGGGCGGAGATTAGGGACAGGCACAACATGTTCTTCGCGAAGGTCATGGGCAAGGTCGTCTCCACCATCAAAGACGAGGGCGCGCACGGGAAGAAGCTGCTGGTGATTCAGCCGACGGACCACCGGCTGAAGCCTGTGGGCGGGCCGCTCGTGGCCTTCGATGCCGTGGGCGTTGGGGTGGATGAGGTGGTGTTCGTCGAGAGCGGCCGCGAGGCGGGCGTCGCCTGGGACGGACCCGAGATCGCGGCCGACGCGACGATCGTCGGGCTCGTGGATCGCATCGACACGTGACTCGTTCGTGGTTGCCGCCATCCTGACTCCTGGCTCCTGCCGTCCATGAAGCTCTGCACGGTGCTGGGCAGCACGGTCTCGACCATCAAGCATCCCTGCTATGGGGGACGCAAGCTGCTGGTGGTGCAGCCGCTGAGCCTGGCGATGGAGCCCGAGGGTCCATCGTTTCTCGCGACCGACGCCGTCGGCGCCGGCGCGGGGGAGACGGTGCTGGTGTGTGAGGAGGGGAGGTCGGCGATGCTGGTCTTCGAGCGTCCCGATCGCACGCCGCTGCGCTCCGCCGTGGTGGCGATTGTGGACCACGTGGACCTCGACACCGGGCGCGGCCCGGTCCGCCACGCCTTCAGCGGAGCCCCCGCGCGACCCAAGCCCGGACGACGGGGCGGCTGACCTCACCCATGGATGACGACCGCCTGCGACAGCTCGTCGCCAAGCAGGTCCGCCGGGCCCTCCGGCCGGAGACGAGCCTCGCGAGTCCGCCTCCGGCCCCCGAGGGCGCGGGCACCGTCGCCGCCCTCTTCTGCGGCGGTCGGGGCGGCCTGAGCACGGCCCTGGCGCAAGTCGCCGGCATCGCGAAGCTCGCGCGCGTCGTGGCGGTGCTGACCCCGGCGGCGAAGGAGATCCTCGGCGAGGATCGACTCACAAGGGAAGCGCGCGTTCACGAGGTGGTGCTGCCCGAGAGCCGCGTCAGCCCGTGGGAGCTGATCGACCGGACGGAGGTCATCGCCGTCGCGCAGCTCACGCGCACGACGCTGGCGCGGATCGGGTTGGGGCTGAGCGACTCGCTCGCGAGCACGCTGGTGCTAACGGCGCTGTGGGCGGGCAAGCCGGTCGTCGTGGCGAAGGACGGCGTCGACCCGGACCTCGCGGCGCGGGATGCTTCGGGAGCAGCGGATGCGCCCCGGGCACTCGTGCGGCTCTACGAGGAGTACCTCGACCGGCTGGAGGCCTTCGGGTGTCACCTCGTTCCGGCGGCGCGGCTGAGCGAGACGGTCCTCGCGCTCCTGACCGGTCGCGAGCCGATCCGAGAGCGCCCGCTGCAAAGCCGCCGCGTCATCACCGAGGAGGACGTGCAGCGTGCCGCGCGGCGGGGGGAGTCGATCGACATCTCCCGCGCCATCGTGACGCCCCTGGCGCGTGATGCGGCGCGAGAGTTGGGTGTTGGCCTGACGGAGAGCTAGGCCTGCGAGAGGAGGCGAACCATGACGGACTCGACATCGAGGCCCAGACGGTGGCTTGTGGGATGCGGCATCGCGGCGGCGGCCGCGGTCGTGATGATCGTCGTGCTGGCGGCGGCTTTCGCGCTGTTCATGAAGCCCAAGCATGCGGCCGGCCCCGCGGACATGGCCCAGCCGATGATGGAGATGGGCATGGCGCCCGGGGCGCCGCCGGCCGCCATGGATATCCCCGGCGCCGAGGGGGCCATGGCCGGGGGCGCTGAGGCGAAGACGACGGGGAGCGCGCCCCTGATCGGCAGCGTCGCTCATGCCGCCGAGGCGCGGCGGGAGATCATCTACACCGCCGCGCTGACGGTGGAGGTGGACGATGTCGATGCGGCGGTCGCGGAGGGCCAGCAGGCGGCGAAGGCTGCGGGCGGATGGCTGGGTGGCAAGACGGCGCAGGTGAACGGGGAGGGGAACAAGACGGCGACGGTTACGATTCGCGTCCCCTCGGCGAAGTTCGAGGCGCTGATGGAGACGCTGCGGGACCTCGGCGACCTGCGCTCCGAGAACACCCGCGCCGAGGACGTGACGCGGCAGATGGTGGACCTCGAGGCGCGCCTGAAGAACCTGCGCCGCGAGGAAGAGGTCGTGGCGGAGCTGTTCAAGCGCCAGGGCAAGATCACCGACGTGCTGCAAGTCGAGCAGGAGCTGTCCCGCGTGCGGGGGCAGATCGAGCAGATCCAGGGTGAGCTCGGCTACCTGCGCGAGAACGTCGCCTGGTCGACGATCACCCTCACCGTCAACCCGAAGCCGAGCAAGGTCGAGCAGCAGCTCCGCGACTGGAGTGCGGGCTACCACGTGCTGAACGCGTGGAACACGCTGGTGAAGGTGGGGCGCGGGATCGTCACGGCGCTGATCTACTTCGGGATCGTGCTCGGGCCGTTCATCGTGGTGGTCGCACTCATCGTGTGGGCGATTCGGGCCCGCCGCCGCGGGACGCAACGGCCGCCATCGTAGGTCGGGCATCCTGCCCGACGCCGTCGCCTTACGCTCTGCACTTCGCACTGCACACTCCGCACTTGCCGTCACCGGTGCCCGGCATGGACTTCGACGAGAAGCGCATCCAGGAGATCGTGGGCCAGGTGCTGGCCCGGATCCGAGAGGCGGAGCAACGTCCGGCCTCGCCCCCAGCCCCCTCTCCCGCAGGGGAAGAGAGAGGGGCCGGGGGGGAGGCCTCCGGCGTCTTCGAGGAGCTGGATGCCGCGATCTCGGCGGCGCGCGTGGCGCAGCGCGAGTTGGTCGCGCTGGGGATGGAGCGGCGCCGCGAGATCATCGCGGCGGTGCGCGAGGCGGCCCTCGGCAGCGCGCGGGAGATGGCCGAGCAGGCCCGCGCCGAGACTCGGATGGGTAACACGGCGGATAAGGTCCTGAAGAACGAGTACACTGCCCGCCTTACGCCCGGCCCTGAGGTGCTGGCCACCGAGGCGCTGACGGGCGACCAGGGCTGCACGCTGGTCGAGCGCGCGCCCCACGGCGTCATCCTCGCGATCACGCCCTCCACCAACCCCACCTCAACGGTTACGAATAACGGGATCGCGATGGTCTCGGCCGGGAATGGCGTGTTCTTCTCGCCTCACCCCGGCGCGCGGGAGTGTACCCTCGAGCAGATGCGGATCCTGAACCGCGCCGTCGTAGGGGCCGGCGGGCCGGCGAACCTCATGACCGCCGTCGCGGACTCCAGCCTGCGAACGGTCGTGCAGGCCATGAAGCACGAGGGCATCGATCTCATCAGCGCCACCGGCGGGGCCGGAGTCGTTCGGGCGGCGCTGGAGAGCGGCAAGCCGGCGGTCTGCGCGGGCCCGGGTAACCCGCCGGCGCTGGTGGACGAGACGGCGGACCTCGCCCGCGCGGCCCGGGACATCCTCCGCGGCGCCTCCTACGACAACAACCTGCCCTGCATCGACGAGAAGGTCGTGGTGGTCGTGCAATCCGTCGCCGACGCGCTGGTGCAGGAGATGGAGCGGGCCGGGGCCTATGTCGCGCGGGGCGGCGAGGCGGGTCGCCTGGCGGAGGTCTGCTTCACCGAGGGGGCGCCCACGCGGGAGTTGATCGGTCAGGACGCCGAGGTGATCCTGGACCGCATCGGGGCGCGGGCCGCCCCCGGGACACGCTGTATAGTGATCGAGGACTGCCCGGGCGACTGCCCCTTCGCGGTTCACGAACAGATGATGCCCGTGCTGCCCATCGTGCGGGTGCCCGACTTCGAAGCCGGCGTGCGGTATGCAGTGGCCATCGAGCACGGGCTGAAACACACCGCCGCGATCCATACCGACTCCGTCGAGCGGATTACGCGCTTCGCGCGGGCGATGGAGTGCACGATCTTCGTGGCGAACGCCCCCGCCTTCGCGTGGGTCGGCGTGGGCGCCGAGGGCTGGCTGTCGCAGACCATCGCGGGCCCCACGGGGCAGGGCGTCACCGACCCGCGCACGTGGACCCGCCAGCGCATGATCGCCCTGGGGGGCAGCCTCCGAGTGGTCTGAATGAACGTCCCGGCGCGCCGATGGGTCGCGCAGGTTGCCACGGGAGGTGGAGCATGAGCCGTCTAGCGCTGATGGGGCGCTCACAGAACGGCCCCCCCAGGATTGAGGCGCTGCGCATCCGCAACTTCCGCGCGCTTCAGGATGTCCGTCTCGACCGTCTTGGCCCGCTCACGGCTTTCGTGGGCCCGAATGCGAGCGGCAAGTCAACGGTCTTCGATGCGTTCGCCTTCTTGTCGGAGTGCCTCGGGACCGGGCTCCGGGGCGCCTGGGAGCGCCGAGGCCGCTTCCGTGAGTTGCGTACGCGGGACCAGACGGGACCTCTGGAGTTTGAACTGAAGTACCGTGAGCGCCCCAAGGCTCCGCTGATCACCTATCACCTGGAGATCGACGAGAAGGCCAAGGGGCCCGTCGTGGCCCGCGAGTGGCTCCGTTGGACTCGACGGCAGCGCGGGCGCCCCTTCCGGTTCCTGAACTTCGAGGGCGGGGAGGGCGAGGTCGTTACCGGCGATGAGCCCGAGGAGGATGACACCCGTGAGCGCTCGGCGCTGGCGTCGCCGGAGTACCTTGCCGTGAGCACGCTCGGCCAACTCGCGGAGAACCCCAGGGTGGTCGCGCTCCGGAACTTCATCGAGGGCTGGTTCTTGTCCTACTTCAGCGTCTCCGATGCGAGAGGCATACCGGAAGCGGGGCCCCAAGAGCAGCTGAGCCGGACGGGTGACAACTTGGCCAACGTCCTTCAGTACTTGAGCGAACAGCGGCCGGCGGACTACCAGTACATCATCAGCCTGCTGAAGATGCGAGTCCCCGGCGTGGAGCAGGTCACGGCGGAGCCGCTGGCCGACGGACGGCTGCTCCTCCGAATCAGGGACGCCCCCTTCGATCAGCCCTTCCTGGCCCGGTACGCCTCGGACGGCACACTGAAGATGCTGGCGTACCTCACGATGCTGCACAGCCCCTCGCGTCCGGCGTTGCTGGGGATCGAGGAACCCGAGAACTACCTCCACCCGCGCCTGCTCCCCATCCTGGCGGAGGAGTGCCGGGCGGCGGCTCAGCGATCTCAGGTCCTCATCGCGACGCACTCGCCGTACTTCGTCGACGGCTTGCGCCCCGAGGAGGTCTGGGTTCTGGAACGCACGTCTTCAGGGCACACGCACGCCCACAACGTCGCCGACATCCAAGGCATCCCGCAGTTCACTCTGGAGGGCGCGAAGCTTGGGGCGCTCTGGATGGAGGGCCACTTCCGCGTGGGCGACCCGCTCGCAGCCGCCCAAGGGTCAGCATCCGTCTGACACGGGGGGCGAGCCGTGCACATCGAGTTCCTGGTCGAAGAGCCCTCGGCCGAGGCTGCGCTGCGGCACCTGCTGCCGAGGATACTCAGGCCCCGCACGACCTTCGCCATCCATCCTCACCAGGGCAAGCGGGACCTGCTGCTGAAGCTTCCGAGCCGCCTGAGGGCTTACGCCCGGTGGCTGCCGACTGACTACCGGCTCTGTGTTCTCGTCGACGAGGACCGCCAGGACTGCCGGGCACTCAAGAGTGTGCTCCGACGGCATGCCCGTGCCGCCGGTGTCGCCGCATTGAACAGGATCGCGATCGAGGAGATCGAGGCGTGGTTCTTCGGGGATATCGAGGCCGTGGCGGTCGCGTACCCCGGGGTCAGTCCTGCGCTCGGCCGCCAGGCCGCCTTCCGGGACCCTGACGCGGTACGCGGAGGCACCTGGGAGGCACTGGAGAGGGAACTCAGGCGGCGGGGTCATTTCCGAACAGGGCTGCGGAAGATGGAGGCTGCGGATGCCATCGCGCGGCATATGGACCCGGAGCGCAACCGATCCCGCAGTTTCCGCGCCTTCCGGGACGGCCTGAGGGCACTGGAAGGTGGGTAACGCCCGTCCGTCGCCCGGCCGCATCCGCGTCGGCACTTCGGGGTGGACCTATCCGCACTGGTTGGGCACGTTCTACCCGCCGGAGCTGAAGCCCAGGGATCTGCTGCCCGCCTACTGCAGGCTGTTCGACAGCGTGGAGCTCAACTACTCGTTCTACCACTTGCCGCGCGTCTCGACCCTCGCCGGCCTCTGGAAGAACACCCCCGCCGACTTCCTGTTCAGTGTGAAGGCGCACCGGTATCTCACCCATCGGCTGCAGCTCGAGGCTGCCGGTGAGCCGCTGGCCAATATCGTTCGGCGCGCGTCACTGCTGCAAGAGAAGCTCGGCCCGATCCTCTTCCAGTTCCCCGAGAAGTTCCAGTGCGACATCGAGCGCCTGGCGGGGTTCCTGGAGCTGCTGCCGCCGTGGCTGCGGTTTACCTTCGAGTTCCGGCATGCGTCCTGGTTCCGGGAGGGGGTGTATGACCTGCTGAAGCGGCGCAGGTGCGCACTGACCCTCGCGGACACGCCGGAGTTCCCGAACGTCCTCGAACTGACCGCCGACTTCGTCTACTGCCGCCTCCACGGCAGCCGCGTGCTATACGGCTCGTGCTACACAGAGGAGGAGCTGCAGGTGTGGGCGACGCGGGCGCGGGAGTGGTCGGCCGGAGGGCGGGACGTGTTCATCTACTTCGACAACGACTTCCTGGCGCATGCGCCGAGGAACGCGCTGCGGTTGAGGGAGATACTGGGGCAGAACTGAGGGCCGTGGGGCGCTACCCAACGGTGTCCACGCCCGGTGTGCCCTCGTCTTCGGCAAGTGTCCTCAGCCGCCGAGGGCCTTGATCCGCGCTTCCACGACGCCCAGGGCGCGTTCGGCGCGGACCAGGTACTCCAGCTGCTCCGCCGCGCGGGCCTCGGAGATCGCGCGGATCGGCTGGGGCTGGGCCTCGGCGAGGATGGACGTCAGCTCCTCGAAGAGCTCGTCGGACTGCTCGTAGAAGGCGTTCTCCTCCAGGTCTCGGGTCTTGTCGAGGAACTGCACGACCTTGGCCTGGATCGCCTTGGCCTTCTCCTCACCCTCCCCGGCGGCGCGGAAGGCCGCCTCGCGAGCCGTGCGGTCGCGCCAGGCGGCGTAGGTCTCGGCGGGGAAGCCTCGGGCCGACTCGAGGTCGGCGAAGATCCGGTCGGCCTGGTCATAGGCCGCATCCTCGTGGGACGTGAGAGCGGCCAGTTGCTCGTCGGTCAGGAGGGCCGCCAGCTTCGTGCCGGCCCCGGCGGTCGCGTCCTCGACGGCGGTGTCAAGCTCGGCCAGCTTGTCCCAGACGATCTGCACCGCATCCTCCTGCTCGGCGGCGGCCTCGCCCCTTAATAGGGCGTCCCGCAGAGCACGCATCGGCCCCAGCGCCGCCTCGCTCTGCCGGTAGTCGGCCAGAGCCGCGCGCTGCGCCTCGATGGTCTGCAGCACTCCGGCCAGGCCCTTCAGCTGGTCGGCGGTGAGGTCGTAGTCCTGGAGCTGGCGGAGCAGGTCGATGTCCTGGGAAACGTCATCGAGCGTCTCGGGAGCCTGGGCGCGGGCCGGGGCGCCGGCCAGACAGATTGCGGCCGCCAGTACCGCGGCGACAAGCCATGCGGGGCGAGCCATGGTCGTGTAACCTCCGTGTCGCTGACTGCAGTCTTCCACGCGTTGGACGCCTGACCCGGTGCGATTGTTGCCCGCGTCGAGGCCGTTCGCCGTGACCATTCGCACCGGGAAGCGCGTATCCCTCCGCGTCTCCGCCGGAGGAGGTCGCCCGCGAGCGATCAGGGAAGCTCGCTCGCACCATCCGCTCCGAGGGGGGCTCCTGTGGAAGGGCACTACATCCGCTTCAAC
>VGFB01000017.1 GCA_016869015.1 Armatimonadota bacterium | reverse complement strand
CGCCAGGCGCGGCACATTGCCCTCGGCGGTACGCGCGAGATGCGTGAGCAGCGGGAGATCGGCCTCGACCTGTCGCCGGATGCCCGGCCGCTGCACCTTCACAGCCACCCGCTCGCCCGTCGGCAGGATGGCGGCGTGCACCTGGGCGATGGACGCGGACGCCAGCGGCGTCTCCTCGAAGGAGACGAAGCACTGGCCGAGGGGGCGACCCAGCTCGGCCTCGATGACGGCCCGCGCCTGCTCGAAGGGCACCGGGGCCACATGATCCTGCAGCACGCGCAGCTGCGCGACCCAGTCGGCGGGCAGCACGTCCGACCGCGTGGCGGCCGCCTGGCCGAGCTTCACGGCCGTCGGCCCCAGCTCCTCCAGCATCCGCCGCAGCGCCACGGGGCCCGGGAGCCCGACCTCCTTGCCGCGCTTCAGCCGCTTCGGCAGCCACTCGCTCAGTCCGCTGGCGTGCAGGGTCGAGGCGAAGCCGTAGCGCGTCGCCGCGACGCCGATCTCGATGGCACGGGAGATCCCCCGCGGAGGGGCCTTCGGCCCCTCGCTCGTGTTCTGCGCGTCACGCGACAATATCGACCTCGCTCCCACACCGGCCGCAACGACCGGCCTCCAGCAACAGCGAGACGGCGGCGAACCCGTGGCGTCCCACAACAACCGCCCCGCACGAGGGGCAGAGGGTATCGCCCGCTCCAGGAAGGCTCGCGTTGCCGATGTACACGTACTTCAGCTTCTCACGAGCCAGACGGTACGCTCGCTCCAACGACGACCGGGGCGTCGCCGGAACGGTCAGCTTGTGGGCCGGGTGATAGCGGCTGAAATGCACGGGGAGGCGGTCGCTGACGCCCGCCGCCCAGTCGACCAGCGCGCCGACCTGCTCCGCCGAGTCGTTCTCGCCGGGAATCAGCAGGTTCGTCACCTCGACATGACACCGACCGAAGGCCCGCTCCACAGTCCGCCTCGGCGGCGCGTGCGGCCCGTGGCAGAGGCGGCGATAGAAGCCCTCCCCCATCGCCTTGATGTCCACGTTCATCGCGTCAACGTGGGGCAGCAGCGCCTCCAGCGGCTCGGGCTCAATCTCCCCGTTCGTGACCAGTACGTTCTTCAGCCCGCGCTCATGGACGGCCCGGCACGTGTCCAGCACGTACTCGAACCAGATGAGCGGCTCATTGTAGGTGAACGCGAGGCCGAGGTTCCCGTTCGCCCGTTCCCGCTCGGCCAGCGCAGCGGCTGCCTGAGGCAGGAGGCGGGAGCCGGGCACTTCGCCGTCCGCGATGTGCCAGTTCTGGCAGAAATCGCAGCTCAGGTTGCAGCCCCAGGAGCCGATGGAGAGAACCCACGTTCCGGGGTGGAAGTGGTACAGCGGCTTCTTCTCGATCGGGTCCAGGTGCGCCCCGGTCACCCGTCCGTAGGTGAGGGGCACGAGCGCACCGCCCTGGTTCTCCCGTACCCCGCACAGCCCGCGCTTGCCCTCCGCGATCAGGCAGCGATGCGGGCACAGCGCGCACCGGATGCGCCCATCCTCAGACGACCAGAACTCCGCCTCCCGCTCAATGAACATGGGCGCCGAGCCTGACGGCAGTACTGAGCATTGAGTATTGAGCACTGAGTACGGAAAGGTCGAGAGGCAGCGCGGCGGGCCGTCGGCCTCGATGTGGGGCGCCCGGCCCGGCCTTGCCCCATGCTCGATGCTCCATACTCAAGGCTCACGACTCAATACTCAATGCTCCGTGAACGGCGGCTCGCCGTGAATGCTCTCGATCAGCGCCGTAGCGGCCCCCACTTCCTCGGCGGTCCCCTTCACCAGGAGCCAGACCGCCCCCTCGGCGCCACCGATGCCCCCGCTACCGATCTGGGTCGCCTCGGCCCCGGTCAGCAGGCGGAGCGCCTCGATCTCGCTGAAGATCTCGCCGTGGATGACCCACAGGGAGGGTCCGGTGTAGCGGTCCGGACCGGCCGACAGCAGGTCGACCTCGGCAGCGCGCAGGTCACCGGCGACCTGCTTCTCCAGTCCCACCGGGATCAGAAGGCCGAACTTGCGGCCGTGCATCCGGCCGATGAACCCGCCGACGGTGCCCCCCTCCGGATGGCCGATCAGCACACCGGCGAGCTTCCGGTCATAATCGAGCGCGTTCGCCCCTTTGATCACCAGATCGCCGCGCCCCATCACCTTGAAGGCGTCCTGCACGGTGGGCAGATCGTCTGCCGGCCGGCCGTCCCGCAGGATGACCTCCGGGATCGACCCCGGCAGCAGCGAGGCCCGCGCCGCGCCCTTCACCGGGATCGTCGCGCCGAGCACGTAGCCCGTCTTCTGGATGGACTGGCCCAGAAGCTCCTCGAGCACGTACGCGTTGGTCGTCCCCTTGCACACGGCGATGAGGCCCTTCCCCATCGCTCGCCGCACGGACGGCAGTTGCGCCACGCCCTTGGCGATGAGCCGCTTGCTCTCCGACACCGTCAGCGAGTGGACTGCAACCGCCATACCTCTTCCCCCCAAGGAAAGGACTTCCCGGTTCAGAGTCCGCTCTTCCGGAACGCCTCCTCGGCGGCCCGGTTGAACTCCGGGCCTCCATCGAGGTTCGCGCTCTTGAAGACGTGGGGCTTGTGCCCCATCGCCAGCAGGCGTTGGACGACCTGGGCGCAGACACACCAGCAGACGCAGGCGGCCCCGATCCCCGAGGTGGGCCCGAACGGCGTGTCCAGGCCCGCCACGCCCAACGCGGCGTCTCCCGGCACACCGCAGTTGTCCAGGGCCACATCGGCGGCCTCAAAGAGCCTCAGACCGCTGGGGTGGGTGGACGCCACCGACGAGGAGTACGCGAGGCTGGTGACGGCGACGACCTTGATGCCGGCCTCCCGCGCGGCCAGGGCCAGGTCGATGGAGGAGGCGTTGCGTCCGGAGACCGAGCCGATCATCAGCACATCCCCCGGCGCCATGTTGGAGGACTCGATGATGCGCTGCCCCACCCCCACGATCCGGTCGCTGCGGACGGTCTCTTTGGCCTGACGCTTCTCGCTGGCACGGACCGGGTTGTTCACTCCGAAGGAGTACGTCAGTGGGGTGATCAGGAGGAGGCCACCCGCCCGATGGATGAGCTCCTGAGAGACCATGTGCCCCGTGTCGTGCAGGTGCCAGGCCCCGCCGTCGACGGCCGAAGCCGCGATCAGGGCGGCTGCCTCGTCGATTCCCTCCAGCTGCGTCTGCTGGATCCGGTCGAGCACCTCACGAACCACATTCAGGTAGTCTACGGCCAGCATGGGGTCTCACTCCGTCCAGGATCCGGCGACGGGCCGAGCCAACACGCCCCCGACGCCGGGAGGCAGGCTTCCCGCGAGCGTGCCAACCACCGCTTCGTCGGTCAGGATGCCCACGGCTTGCAGGGCCTCAACCGCCACGCCGCCCACCGGCGGCAGGCGGGGTTCGCGAGGCTCGATCTCCGGTACGAAGGACGCCACCTCGCGAGCGACCAGCGCCCGCAACTCGGGCGAGCCGAGCAGCACCCCTCCCGTGCAGCCGAAGGGGACCGCCCCGCTCCAGGCGTCCCCCGCCTCCGTCACACGCCGGATCGCCGCCACAACCTGGGCCGCCAGCAGCCGAGCCGCCTCCGCCAGGATCTCGCCGGCGACGGCGTCCCCGGCCCGGGAGGCCTCCACGACTACGGGCGCCAGCGAGGCGATCTCGTGTCGGTTCATCCGGTCCTCGCCGTACAGCCGCCCGATGATCCAGCCCAAACGCTCCAGCTCGTAATGCCGGCAGATGCCCTCCACCAGCGCCGTCGCCGGGCCGCGGCCGTCGCGCGACCAGAGGGCGCGCCGGATCGCCTCCACGGCGATCCAGTGGCCGCTGCCCTCATCGCCGACCAGCGGTCCGTTGCCGCCCACATGACCCTCGCGCCCGGCCTCCCCGACCGCCCGCCCGAAGGCGCCCGTGCCCGACAGGGCCACGGCGCCAGCCGCCTCGAGCGTCGCCCCACGCAGCGCCGCGTTCCCCTCATGGAGGGGCAGAAGCCGGGCCGTCGGGAACAGCCGGCCCACTACGTCGGACGGGTCCGCCGAGAACCCCCTGCCCACCATCGCCCCCGCAACCAGCACGACGTCGCCGGGGTCCACGGCCTTCGCCACCGCGCCCAAGGCCTCCTCAACGGCCTGCACGGCGCCCTTCTCGCCGACATAGAGCGCCAGCGAAGAGCCGCCCCGACCGGACGCCACAACCTGCCCCGAGGCCTCCACCGCCAGCGCGATCGTCTTCGATCCCCCGCCCTCCAACGCCACGACCAGACCGTTGCCGTCCATGCGACGAGGTGGCTCCCATCCGGAGGGCGAACGTGGGAAGGGGCCGACAGGGCCGCGCCGTCCGGCGCGCGCCCCGTGGGACCGAATCCGTATCCGCTCGGCGGGCCCGAACAGGCCCGAAATGGCCGATCTACGGGCCTTCCGAGGCGCGCGAAGTATAGCAGGAACGTCCCACCTTGGCAAGGACGGCGGCGTTCGCGCCCGCCCCTCACCAGGCCCATGAGCCCACCGCCCCAACCCGCCTCCTACCGCGACCGCCTGCCCCCCCTCGGGGCCTACGTTCTGCTGGCGGCCCTCCCGCTGGGAGCCTCCCTGGTCGCGCGCGCGGGCTCCCTGGAGCTCTCCCTCGTGGAGGCCGGCAAGGCCGCGGCGCTGCTGGGCTACGGCATCGTGGCCCTGCAGTTCGTGCTGTCGGCGCGTCTTCCGTGGCCAGAGCGGCCCTTCGGCCTCGACCGCGTCTTCCGCTTCCACAAGTCCATGGGCATCGCGGCAGCCGCCCTGCTTCTGGCTCACCCCTTGCTGCTGGCCTGCGGAGAGCAGGGCGCGGGCCTGCTGACCGACCTGCGCGCTCCGTGGTACCTCTGGGCCGGCAAGGCGGCCCTCCTGGCGGCCGTCGCGATGGGCCCGGCCGCCGTGTTTCGCGCGGCACTCCGACTGCCCTACGACCGCTGGCGGCTGCTGCACGGGTTCGCCGCGATCGTCGTCCTGGTCGGCGGCCTGGGTCACGCGCTCAACGTCTCCGACGACCTGGACAACAAGCCCATCCGAGCGGCCGTCTTCGCCCTGCTGATCGTCGCGATCCTGGCCTACAATCGCTACCGGCAGTCGCCCCCCGTCTTGGGTCGGCCGCCCAACTACCGGGTCCAGGCCGTCACGCGGGAGACGCCGACGGTGTGGACCGTGGCTCTCGAGCGCCTCTCGCGGACGCGCGGTGAGGAGGGTCTGCCCGGGCAGTTCCGCTTCGTGTCGCTGGACCTCCCGGGGGTCGGAGACGAGGACCACCCGTTCACCGCGGCCTCCGACCCGGCCAACAGCGCCATGCTGAGCTTCACCATCAAGGCGAGCGGGGACTTCACGCGCCGTATCGATCGCGTTCAGCCCGGGGACCGCGCGTGCGTCTCTCCGCCCTTCGGCCGCTTCTCCTACCTGCTGCACCCCAAGGAGGAGCAGTTGGTCTTCCTGGCCGCCGGGATCGGCATCACGCCCCTGATGAGCATGATCCGCCATCTGCGCGCGACCGGAGAGCAGCGCGACGTGTTGCTGATCTACGGGAATCGCACGGAGGAGGACATTGCCTTCCGGCAGGAGCTGGCGGAGATCGAAGCGGGGGGTGTTCCGCGGCTGCGAGTGGCGCACGTGCTCAGCCGGCCCGACGACTCCTGGACCGGTGAGCAAGGGCACATCGACGGCGAGAAGATCTCCCGGCTGTGCGGCGAGGTGACGGGCAAGGGGTTCTACGTCTGCGGTCCGCCATCGATGCTGCGCGACACCCTCCGCGCGTTGCGCGCTCTGGGCGTCCCGCGCTCACGAGTCCACTACGAGCACTTCGCGCTCTGACCCCGGACCGAGATGAGCTCTGCCACCGCGGCGGCGTAGCTCGGCGCGATGGCCCGCCAGGCGAAGCGCTCCGCGGCGCGACGCCCCCCCGCTTCGCCCAGGGAGGCCGCCAGCGCCGGGTCGCTCAGGAGAGCGATCGCCGCATCGGCGAACTGCTCCGGCGCATCCGGCTCGATCAGCAGGCCGCTCACTCCGTCCTCGATGGCCTCGGCGACGCCCCCGGTGTTGGCCCCGATCACCGGCTTCCCGCAGAGGTTCGCTTCCTGGTACACGATGCCGAAGCCCTCCGGCGGTTCGGTCGGCAGGTCGCGGCTGGGCATGGCGAACACGCTGCACAGGTGCAGGGCCGCCACCTTGTCCGCGTCGGAGGCCGAGCCGAGCATCCGAACCCTCTCGCCGACCCCGAGGTCCTGTGCCTGCCGTCGCACGCGCTCTGCCTCGGGCCCGCCGCCGATGACGACATAGCTCACCTCGGGCACGGCGACCGCGATGCGCGGCAGCGCCTCGATCACGGTGTCCACGCCCTTGCGCCGCACGAGGCGCCCCACCGTCAGGAGCGTGGGACCCTCCGGCCATGCCAGCCGCCGGCGCGCTGCCTCGAGGTCTGCCGACGGGGCGAACTCGGCGGGGTCCACCCCCGGGTAGACGACCCGAATGCGCCCGGTCTCAACGCCGGCCGCCTCAAACTGCGAGGCCGTGAACCGGCTGCACGCGACGACCCCGCACGCCGTGCGCAGGACCGCGCGCTGGGCGATCCCGCGCAGCCTCCGATGAGGTTCCGGCAGGAACTCCCGACCGTAGCCCATCAGCACCATCGGCGCCTGGCCGCGGCCTCCGGCGGCCAGATAGGCGTGACCCTCGGGGCTCCACTTCGTGGCGACGATTGCCTCGGGCGTCCACCCATCCGCCAGGGCCCGGCGGACCGCGCGGCCCATGTTCCAGGCCGCACGCAGCCGGCCGGGTGTCGGGCAGCGCACAGTCGGGATGCCGGAGGCCGTGTCGATCGCTTCAGCACCGGCCTGCGCGGCAGCGATGATGCGGACCTCATGGCCTGCGGCCACCAGAGCGACGCAGAGCCCGTGGACCAGCTTCTGGATTCCACCGAAGGCCGGGGGGTAGTCGCCCGCGAGGAAGAGAAGGCGCACAGTGCATCCTCAAGGGGCGCGCCACGGGGGCACGCGGGTCTTGCGGCACCTCACGGCAGCAACCGAAGTGCCGGGGAGCGCCCTCACTGACCCTCGGGCGCCAGCCATCCGGGCGGCGGCGGCAGGCCGGCACAGGCCTGCGTGCTGACGCCCGCGGCCACGGACCCGTCCTGGGTCTGTATGGTCGGGCTTTCCTCGGGCTGGGCGGGACCGGCGTGGTGCTTCGGGCCGAAGGTGACGTAGCCCACGCAGCCCGCGGCAACCACTGCCAGAATGGCGACCAGCGCGACGATCGCAACCTTGGGTTTCATCGGCTCTAAGACCTCCTCGGCGCGTGGCGCGCCATCGAACGCACAACCACGCGGTCCTCACCCGACGTAGTCTGGTTCGGGCGAGGACCGGCTGGCATCGCGGCTCCCGACCCGGACCTACGGCCCGACCCGCATGAACGGGCTCTGGGGCCGTCCGGCGTACGTGCCGGTGGTCCGGGCCGAGCTGTTGGTCATGTAATCCTGCCCGCCGATGAACTTCACGTGGCCGTCGCAGAAGCCGACGTTGTGGCCGCCGTTGTGCCGGTAGATGTTGGCGTTCCCGACCTGCCCGAACCCGCTGGTGTAGGCCGACCCGAACCGCATGCCTGCCACCGGGTAGTATGCGATGTAGTGGCCTTCCACCAGCAAGGCCGCCTCGGCCGGCTTGTCCACTTCGTCCATCCCGTGCGCCACCACGTCCCACGCGTTGACCTTCACGCCCGACGTTCCGGTCGGGTACCCCGCGAACATCGTGGTGCCATACCAGTTGTACCATGAGTACTTGACCCAACTCGGCCAGCAGTAGGTGCTCACTACCGCCGTCCCCGCGGGGGCTGTTGCCCAGTAGGTGGTCGCGGTCAGCGGGGCGCTCGGGCAGATGTGGATCTGGGTGTTCTTCACATAGGGGTCGACGATCTCGGGCCAGGTCCACGCTCGGCCGCCGGAGACGATGTACCAGTAGTACGGCAGGTTGCCGTCGCTGTCCGAGGCGTACATCTGGAAGGCCACCATCAGCTGTTTGACATTGCTGGAGCAGCTGGACGACCGCGCCTGCTCGCGCGCCCGAGCGAACACCGGGAAGAGGATCGCCGCCAGGATGGCGATGATCGCAATCACGACCAGGAGCTCGATGAGTGTGAATCCGCGCTTCACGTCAGTCACCCCTCTTTGGGTCTGATCGGCGCGCCGGGAATGCTGGCGGCGCTCACATGGGTTGGCTCGTCGACGAGTGCCGCATCGCAACTCGTGGCACGTCGCCCGTGTGATCCGGGCCGGCCCTATACGCTTTGCTTACACGCCATATACCACAGTCTACACGACCTCCCTGGCCCATACTTTCGGACCCAAGGAGGAAGGGATTGGGCCGGCAGCCAACGAAGTGCCGACCATCACAGCAACGCGGACGCCGGATCGGCGCCGCGGGGGGACCAGAGTGGATCCGCGCGAAAAAGTCGCCAACTACGTGCACGAGAATGTCAGCCGGATGCTCCGGATCGGGGAACCCAAGCTCGATGAGAAGGAAGGCCGCTGGCACGTGCCCGTCATCAGCGATACGGGGGACCGGGCCGAGGTGCTCGCCACCTATGTGCTGGACCGCCGCCTGCGCTTCGTTCGCAACCCCGTGAAGCAGCTCATGGACCGCCTGACCGACCGGCTCTCACGCGCCGGTCAGCCCGCTGCCGAGGAGGAGCCGCAAGGCGAGGACCGGACTCTGCGGGATGAGGTCGCCCAGCCCCGGCCGCTCATCGAGCACGCCGCCGACATCGCCCTCGTCGATGCGCTCACCGGCTTGGGCACGGCCTCGGCTCTTCTGATGAGGCTCGAGCAGGAGATCGAGCGCGCCGAACGCTACCAGTCGCACTTCTGCCTCGCCTTCCTTGACGTCGAGGGCGTCTGGCCGATCAACCTGGAGCACGGACCCCTCGTGGCCGACGCTCTCATCGCCCAAGTCGGCCAGGTCCTGGATCGGGTGCTGCGGGGGGGGGACTTCGCGGCGCACTGGGCGGGCGCGCGGTTCGGCCTGCTGATGCAGGGCCCCAAGGACGAGGTGCGGATCGGCGCGGCACGGATCGTGGGGGCCATCACAGGTTACGCCCCGGTGGTGCGGGCCGAGGACCCGCCGCTCGACGTCTCCTGCAGCATCGGCGGCATCGCCTGTCCGCCCGACGATCCCGAGATCCCGATGACGCTGCCGGCCCTCGTGAAGGCGGCGCGCGGCAGCCTGATGGCGGCCAAGGCGGCCGAGATCGGGGAGCCCCTCTTCGGCTGAGGCATCCGCCCTACCACTGCGTCTCCCAGAGCGTGATCGTCGGTCGACGGAACGTCGCAGACGTCGGCGCCGGCTGGGCGGCGAAGGCCGCGGGGTTGTCGCCCTCCACGAACAGACCCCCGAGGACGCCCCGGCGCGAGCCTGCCGACACCCTCGCCACGCCGTAGCCCAGAGCTGCCCCGGCCACGGCCTGCCAGACACTGTGCTGGTCCAGTTCCACTCGCGACCAAGTGACTGCGGTGGCGAAGGCGTAGGTGTACGGCCGCAGGTCGGGGTCCTCGGTTCCCGCCGCCTCGGCCAGAGCCCAGGCCGCGGTGGCATGCCCGCTGGGGAAGCCGTCCGTCGCTTGGGGATCGTTGGGCCGGCCTTGCTTGGTCAGGCGCTTCAGCCCTTCGGCCGCCAACCCCGCCGCGATCCCGGCATCCAGCATCCGCCGTCCGATCCGCTCCTCCGTCTCGCCTCCGAAGAGGGTCAAGGCCGGCGGCAGCGCTCGCACGATCCAGTACGAGCCGTCGCTGATGGCCGCCGCGCTCTCCTCCGCCGCGTCAGCGCGAACGGGGTGTGAGGCGAGCGCCAGGGCGGCCATCAAGACCAGGGCCAGAGCCGACATCGTTCGACCTCCTCGGGGGGCGGGACCGGGACGCGCCCGAGGGGCCACCGGCCCCACGAGCCCCGTCCTCTCGGCCTTGCGCAGTCTACTGGGTCTTCAGTCTGAGGCGTGGCGCGTTCAGAATGACGGCCTTCCGACGCTGCAGCTTGATGTACTGCAGCCGCTCGAAGTTCTTGAGGACCCGGGTCAGCGTCTCCCGCGACGTGCTGACCAGGTTCGCCATCTCCTGGCGCGTGTAGGGCAGGGGGATGGAGAGCCCCTCGGCCGTCTCCGTGCCGCTCTTCGCAGCGATCTCCAGCAGCAATCGGGCGACGCGGCCCTGCACGTCGAGGAACGACAGACTCTCGATGATGTCGTTGGCCGCGCGCAGCCGCTGGCTCATCATCACCAGCAGGCTCATCGCGATCCGCGGGCTCTTCTCCAGGCTGCGGCGGAAGTCGCTTCGCGTGCCCTCCAGGACGACGGTGTCCTCCACCGCCGTCACCGTCGCCGAGCGCGGCTCGCCGTCGAGCATCGACATCTCGCCGAAGCAGTCGCCCGGGCCCATGTGGGCCAGCGTGACCTCCCGGCTCTCCGAACCCGGAAGGCTGATCCGCACCCGTCCCGACTCGATCAGGAACACCGAGCCGCCGGGACCGCCCACCTCGACCAACGTGTCTCCCCGCCCGAATGTGCGCCGGCGGAAGGTGCTGACGAGCGCCTCGAGGTCTTCCTTCGCGAGATCGGAGAAAATCGAGGCCGGCGGCGCCGGCGGCCCTACCGGGACGTTCTCGCGGTTCATGCAGTCCCTCCCATCCAGCCCACCGGATAATAGGTCACGGCACACGCATTGTCAACGGTGCGGCGGAGAGCGAGAAGTGAGGGAAGAGAAGCGGAGGGTGAGGAATGGCGCGGCGACAGGCCCCATCGAAGGTGCGACGCGCGAAGGCAGTGAACGTGCGTGCCGACCCGGAACCGGAGACCCCAAACCCGAAACCGCCGTCATGGCAGAGGTACTGTCCCGCCAGCGCGCGGCCCACGCGCTGCGCCACTTCATCCTCATCGGCGCGCTGTGGAGCATCTACGGTCCCGGCGTGTTCATCGCCTCATCGGTGTTCACCGGCTACGCCCTGTCGCTGGGCATCAGCGAGTCCCAGATCGCCTTCCTCGCCGCCGGCACCGGCCTCATGGGAGCCACTCAGGCCGTAACGGCCTACTGGACGCGGCGCGCGCGCGACCGCCGAAGGCTCTGCTTCATCATCGGCGCGACTGACATCTGCTGCGCCAGCTCGATCATCTTCGCCCTGCTCCTGCCCCCGGAGTTCCGGTTCCCCTTCGTCGCGGTTCTGCTCTTCATCGCCTACACCCTCGGCAACACCGTGAACCCGATGTTCGCCAACTGGATGGCGACGGTCATCCCCGAGGACGTGCGCGCGACCTATGTCGCCCGCCGGATGTTCGTGCTGACGCTGGTCTCCGTCGCCTATCTGTTCGTCGTCAGCCGATGGCTGGACACCGCTCAAGGCTCGCTCGGGTTCATCCTCGTGTATGCGATCGGATGGCTGACGGGTCTCGGCGGGTACGTCATGGTGTTGCTGACGCCCATGCCGCCGGTCGAGCCCGAGGAACCGACCAGCTACGGGAGGAGCATCCTCTCCCCCCTCAGGAACCGTCCGTTCGCCCTCCTCTCAGTGTTCCTGGGCATGTGGACGCTGGCGATGGCCATTGCCTCGCCGTTCTACAGCGTCTTCATGCTGCGCTATCTCCACCTGAGCTACACGCGCATCGCCGTGTACTCGAACCTCAGCCTCGGCGCCATGCTGCTGGGCTATCGCATGTTCGGCGCCCTCGCTGAGCGGCACGGCTGCAAGCCGATCGTCAAGCTCCTCATCGTCCCAGCGGTCCTCGTGCCCTTCATGTGGGCCGTTGCCGGGGACGGCACGTGGCCGGTCCTGGTGCCCATGGCCTGCGTCCTCTCCGGGCTCGCGGTGTCCGGCATTCAGGTCGCCGCCAGCGCGCTACTCTACAAGATCGTGCCGGCGGGCCGCGATAACAGCCTCTCCTTCGCGATCATCACCAGCTGCACTGCCCTCGGCTCCTTCGCCGGCGCCATGGGCGGGGGCCTGCTCAAGCGCCTGCTAGGCGATCAGGGCTGGGACCTGCTCGGTCACTCCCTCGCCCCGCCGCAGGTTGTCTTCCTGGCCTCCGCGGCGGCCTACCTGGTCCCCCTGCTCCTCGCCCAGCTGCTCGTCGAGCCCGAGGCGCAGACTGCGGTGGGCGTGTTGGCCCAGTTCCGCGGCAATCTCCTCGGGCTCGCCTACAACTACATCCTCTACAACCTGGCTCGCGAGGGCCGAACCCGGGCGGTGGCCCTCCGCGGCATGGCCCGCTCGCACAGCCCCCTGGCTGTCGCCAAGCTTGCCGAGAGCCTGGACGACGTAAGTCCGGAGGTCCGCCACGAGGCCGCGCTAGGCCTGGGTGAGGCGCGGGCGAAGGACGCCGTGCCCCGGCTGGTGGAACAGCTGGCCGACGCGGGTTCGGACATCCGCCCCGAGGCCGCGGAGGCGTTGGGGCAGATTGGCGACCCGACGGTCATCGACCCCCTGCAGAAGGCGTTTGAGGAGGGCGATCCCCGACTGCGCGCGAGCGCAGCGATGGCCCTGGCGGAGATCGGCGGTCCCGAGGCCGGAGAGCTGCTGGTCGGAGCGCTGGAAGGTCCGGTGGACCGTGCATCGTTCGCCGCTGTCGTCGATGCCGCCGGGCGCCTGGGAGACCTGCGGGTCGTCGCGCGAGGTCTCGCGGGCCTGCCCCATTTCGATTCCCCCGTCCTGCGCATGCAGATCATCAACGGCGTGTGCCGGACCCTCGGTGAGCGCAACCACTTCTACCAGCTCGTGTCGCGGCGGGGGCTGGACCGCTCGGCCCTCGTCGAGCCGATGATGAAGCGGATCGTGCGCCTGTTCCGGCGCGCGCCGGGGCTTGGCGCCAGTGAGCGTACCGAGCTGGCGGCCGTTGCCCAGGAGGTCGCGCACGCCATCGAGCACGATGACATCGGCGCGATGGCCGATCGCGCCCGCCTTCTGGCGGATCGCGTCGCGACGATCGATCGGGCCGGCGAGGTCGCCCTCGCCGGAGCCGCCGCCATCCGGTCCTATGTGGACCAGGTGCCCGCCGACCGGCTCGCCGATGAGGGGGTCGTGTTCGTGGTGGTCGCGCTCACCTCGCTGGCTCGACACATCGCCCGCGCCCGCGGCGGGAAGGAGCCGATCCTGTAATGGAACCGCTGCGGTTGGGCGTCGTCGGCGCCGGCGTGATCAGCCAGGTCGCGCACCTTCCGGGCGCAGAGATCGCCCCCAACGTCACCGTCGTCGCGCTCTGCGACAGTCGATCCGACCTGCTGGCGGCCGTGGGGGAGCGTCATCACATCCCTCGCCGGCATGACGCGGTCGACGGCCTGCTGGCCGACCCGGAGGTTGAGGCCGTCGACCTCTGTGTACCGACCATTGCCCACGACGCCCTCGCGATGCGGGCGCTCGCGGCCGGCAAGCATGTCCTGTGCGAGAAACCGATGGCCTCCACGGTCGCCCGCGGACAGCGGATGATCGCCGCCGCTCGCGAGGCGGACCGCCGTCTCATGATCGGCCATCACAAGCGCTACGACCCCGGCTGCGAGCAGGCGCAGGCGGCGCTGGCCGAAGGGCGGATCGGACACCCTCGCCTTGCGACCTACCTGTTCGGCACAGGCAACTGGACCGGGCCGGCGCCTCGCGCGCCCCTCGCGTCCGATCAGCCGGCGCCCGCGTGGGCCTACGAGTACCCCGAGGGGGTAGAGGGCGGGTGCGAACGCGCGTACTACGAGTCGCTGCTGGAGATGTTCACCCACATCACGAACCTCCTCCGCTGGCTGATCGGCGACCCCACCTGGGTGCTCGCCGCGCAACCGGCGGAGGGGCCCGTTCGCGGAACCCTCACCCTGGGGTGGGGTGACCCGCTCGAAACACAGGCCTTCTGTGTCGACGGGCCGCATTACCCGACCAATGCGTGGAACGAGGTGCTGACGATCTGGGGGGACGAGGGCCGAGTCGAAGTGGCCCTTCCACAGAACGCCTACGTGAACAAGCCCGCGCGGGTGCGGCTCTTCGACGCCCGCACCGGCGCCGACACGCTGCTCCCCGAGGCGTACGGCTGGGCGTTCGCGCGGGAGATCGCGCACTTCGCCGAGGGCGTCCGGCGGGATGCGCCCTTCCGCACGGAGGGCACGGAGAGTCTGAAGGACCTCATCATCGCCGAAGCGGCCGCGCGGGCGGTCGCAGGCTGCCTTGCGCTGCCCGCCCGGCTGGACTACTCCCAGGAGACGGTGCCGTGAGGTTCGCCCTGAACACGCTCATGTGGGCCTGGGACCCCTTCGAGGAAGTCCTGGACCACGCCGCGGCGCTGGGGGTCGAAGCCCTCGACCTCGGCGCACTGCCCGGCTGCGGCCACCTGCGCCTGCCGGTGCCGGAGGGCTTCGCCGAGTCCGCGATCGGCCGTCTCGCCGGGACGGGCCGCGTGGTCGCAGTGACAGCCGACCATCCGGGTCTGGGCGCCTCCGACGGGGAGGCGCAGGAGGCCGGGGTCGCGTACACGCTGGAGGCCCTGCGCGTCGCCGGGCAACTCGGGGCTCCGGTAGTCGGCACCAGTCTGGGCAGCGTCGGCGAGGGCCGCTCGTGGCCCGACGCCGCGGTCCGCGCGACCGAATCGCTGAGGGAGCTCTTCCGGCGGCACTCCGGCGAGGTTCGCCTGGCCCTCGAGGTGCACGTGAACGACGTGTGCAACTCGCTTGAGAAGGCCTCCCACTTCATCGCGGCGGTCAACGACCCTCGCCTTGGCGTCGCCTTCGACACAAGCCTCCTCTTCCACAACCACATCGGCCTCGACGAGGCGTTCGGGCGGCTGAGCGAGCGGCTGTACCACGTGCATCTGCGCGGCGCGACGCGTGAGACGTACTTCGCGGTCCCCGGCCGCGACGAGGTCGACTTCCCCGGCTTCTTCCGGCGACTGCGGGATGCGGGCTACTCGGCTGCGCTCTCGCTGGAGCTCTACGAGGTTCGGGAGCGCTACGGGATCAGCACGGCCGAAGCCCTGCGCGAGGCGATTCCCTACCTGCTGGGGCTCCAGGCCCCCTGACCCCGCCGGAGCGCGGAGCCGGCCGCGCCCTCGTCGCGTTACGGCGTGAGCTCCTCAGCCCGGCCCGAGCGGGCCGACCGATAGGCTGCGTCGATGATGCGCTGCACCTGATAGGCCTCCTCCGAGGCCGACGACGGAACCTCCCCTGAGCGCACCGCCGCGAGGAAGGCGTCCAGCTGCGGGGCGAGGCTGTGACTGCCCTCGCTGAAGTCCTCGGTCTGCGCAACTCCGTCGGCGCCGCTGCGGATCAGGCGCTCGGCGGTCACATCCAGGCTCCCCTCGAGGCCGTGGAGCACCACCTGTCGGTTCCCCGGCTGGGTGATGAAGCAGCAGGTCACGTCCGCGACGGCGCCCGACTCGAACTCGAGGATCAGCACGGCCCGATCGTCCACGTCGTACTCCCCCGGCAGCGCGCGCCCGCGGCCCAGGAAGCACGACACCCGCGTCGGCGCTCCGCAGTACCAGTGCACGAGGTCCAGAATGTGCCAACCGCTATCGATCACGGCTACGCCGCCGCTCTTGGCGTGCTCGCCGCGCCACGACCAGGCACCGGCCGCCGCAGCGCCCCAGAAGTAGGTGATGACGCCGCGGCAGACCAGGAGCTTCCCGCACGCCCCGGCATCCAGCAGAGCCCTGGCCCGGCGGAAGGAGGGGTAGTGCTTCGCCTGCCCGGCGACCATGAGCAGTCGGCCGGTCTCCCGGGCGGCCTCCCGCATCGAGCGCGCGTCGTCGAGCGTGCGTGCAAAGGGCTTCTCCTTCAACACGTGCAGCCCGGCCCGCAACGCGGAGTTCACCACGTCCGCGTAGAGGTAGTGGGGCAGCGAGACGATGGCGCACTCCGCCTCGACCTCCCGCAGCAGTGCGCGATGGTCGGTGAACGTCGGGATGCCGGCCTCGCCCAAGGGCGCCAGGACCGTCGCGTCGATGTCACAGGCGCCGACGACCTGGACGTCCTCCCGCTCTCGCAGCAGCGCGAGATGCGCGCCGCCAATCCCCCCGCAGCCAACCTGCACGACACGTAGTCGCTCGCGCATCACATGAGACCTCCGTCACGTTCGCCTGGATTGGATGAGGTATTCCCACCAGGCGGGGTGTTCCCCTGGTTGATGCAGTGAATTGGCAGAGCAGTACCGGATTTGGCATTCGCCTCTTGGTCCCTCGGTCTTGCCGCTTCCGAGGTTGCCGCCGCCGGCCTTCTGGTATTGCCTCCTCCCTCCCCAAGGACCGTGATCAATGATTTACGACCGCCTTACCGCGCCGCTACCCAGGTCGGGGATGATGAAGACATCCGATCCTGGGGGGGAACGGAAGGAGGGCGACAGATGGCTGCCTTGAGACTCGAAGAGCCCGAGGTGCAGCGGCGGCCCGAGGTCCCGACGGTTCCCGAGATCGACGACCCACTGGGTTACCGGATCGCGAAGCGGGCGCTGGACATCGTCGTCGCCGCTCTGGCCCTCCTCGTCGCCCTGCCGGTCATGGCGATCACCGCCGTGGCCGTCAAGCTCGAGTCTCCCGGCAAGGTCTTCTTCCACCAGACGCGCCTGG
>VGFB01000016.1 GCA_016869015.1 Armatimonadota bacterium | reverse complement strand
CCCTCGCGCGCTCCGTGTCGCCCACGAAGATCCGCCGGGGGACTGACGACGGAACTCGGCCGTTCCGAGTCGCGTCGTCTGCACCCGAAGTCGCCGTTCCTTCCCGCTCAATCGGCAGCACGGCCCCGGTCATCTGCTCGACATGCCACTGCAACTCGTAGGCGGCGAACTGCGCGGCGACCGTCGGCTTCGCGCTCAGCACGATCGCCGCCGCGGGCTGACCGTCCCTGGCCAGCACAAACCGCGCGGCCTGCGCCTGCGTCGACAGAAGCCCCGACAACATCAGTAACGCCCCCATCCTGAGCGAGATCATGCGTCAGCAGTCCTCCCTCACAGAGTCGCCCCGTGGTTCCCCTCGGCGGGGCATCTCGCCTTCGTCTTGACCCCGTCCAGTGCATGGCCTATACTGCCCGGCGAGCAGGCGATCCCGCCTCGGTGGGATGCGGCCGGGCCCCCTTGACCGGGCAGCGGATCTCAGCCCCGCGGGACAGACTCCGACGGGGCTGCTTGCTTCCCGGCCCCCGGCATCACGGTTCGACCATGCTTGACTCGGCAGCCAACCGGGAGAAGACGGGCGTCGCTCTACTCTCGGTCATCTCCAACACCGTTCTCGTCATCCTCAAGCTCATCGTGGGCGTGCTCATCGGCTCCGTGTCGGTGATCTCCGAGGCGATTCACTCGGGGATGGACCTGCTGGCCGCCGGGCTGGCGCTCTTCGCGGTGCGACAGGCTGGACGACCGGCGGACCGGGACCACCCGTACGGGCACGGGAAAGTGGAGAACATCTCCGGCACGGTGGAGGCCCTGCTGATCTTCGTGGCGGCGGGCTGGATCGTCTACGAGGCCGTGCGGAAGATCAGCCACCCGGAGCCGCTCGAGGCCATCGGCTGGGGCATTGGGGTGATGGCGCTCTCGGCGCTGCTGAACACCGTGGTTTCGGAGATGCTCTTCCGCGTGGGACGCCGCACCGACTCGGTGGCGCTGACGGCGGACGCCTGGCACCTGCGGACAGACGTGTGGACCTCCGCGGGGGTCTCCTTGAGCCTGCTTGCCATCTGGCTCGGCGAGCGCTTCGCGCCGGAGGCGAACCTCCACTGGCTCGACCCGGCGGCGGCGATCCTGGTGGCCGTGCTCATCACCCACGCCGCCCTGAAGCTCACCGCCCAGGCCGCACGCGACCTGCTCGATTGGAGCCTGCCCCCGGACGAGGAAGGCTGGATCCGCGAACACCTCCGGGGGCTCACGCCCTCGGTGTGCGGGTTCCACCGGCTGCGGACGCGGAAGTCCGGCGCGGTGCGGTTCATCGACATGCACCTGCTGGTCGATGAGGACATGCACGTGCACAGGGCCCACGCCATCGCGGATGAGGTGTCCGAGCGCATTCACGAGCACTTGCCCGGCTCTAGCGTGATCGTGCATATCGAGCCCTGCGCGGGGAAGTGCGAGCCCGACTGCCTGGCCGGCTGCGTCCTCACCGAGGCCCAACGCACCGCCGTGAAGCTGCGGCATCCGCACGCCTGACCTCCGCACAAGGCCGATGCACGTGCACCAGCGAACATCCTTCACGACACGTGAGGAGGTCGTGCCATGCGCGCGCTCGGCCTGCCCCTGGCCGCAGCCATGCTGCTGGGTCTGCCCGCTGCTCTCCCGGCTGCCGAGGTGTCGATCGGGCCGAACCGGGCGGTGTTGGTGGACGGCGAACCGTTCTTCCCCCTGTTCATGTGGCTGCAGCCCACGCGGCTGATTGACTACCACAAGGACCTGGGCGTCAACTGCCTGATGGGTGAGGGGGCGAACGACCAGTCTCAGGGCCCGGCGTTTCTGGACGCGCTGGAGGCGGCCGGAATGTACGGGATCGTGCACTTCAGCGAGGCCAACTTGCCCCTTGCCGATCACCCCGCGCTGCTGACGTGGATGTTCGGCGATGAGCCCGACCTCGCCGGTCAGACGCCCTTCGTGCCGCCTACGTTGGACGGCGCGACGGTGGTCCTGGAGGCCGAGAGCCCGCAGGCGAGCACCTTCCCTGAGGGCCGGAGCTGGTTGGTGAAGCAGCACGCACAGCTCTCCGGCGGGTCGTGGCTCCATGTCACTCAGGACAACCTCCCCGAGCCCGCCTACACCGCCATCTATGAGCTTGAAGCGCCCGAGGCAGGCACGTACGTGCTCTGGGACCGGGGCTTCATGAAGCAGTGGGGCTCGCCGACGCGGTGGCGGATCGACGCCGGCGAGTGGCAGACGTGCCCGCGGGATGCGAAGACCATCGAGGGGCGGAAGGTGGGGAGCAACCAGTCGGTCGGCTGGCACCGGTACGGCGAGGTCGACTTGGCCACCGGGGGGCATACGCTGGAGATCGCCGCGGGCGACGGCCGCACGCTCGGGAAGCCGGATCAGGTCGGCACGGACCTGCTCTTCGGCGTCGACCTGTTCCTGCTGACCACCTCGCAGGCCGAGCCCTCGACTCCCTACATCACGGTGCCCCGAACCTCCGCCGAGGCCATCGCCGAGCAGTACGCTGCCAAGCTCGCGGCCGACCCCGACCGGCCGCTGTACCTGAACCTGACCTGCGGGTTCTTCGAGCCCTACCGCAAGCTGCCGCCCGAGATGTACGACGCCTACTGCGCCGCCACCGACCTGGTCGGGTATGACCACTACCCCATCTACGGTTGGGGCCGGCCGGACAAGATCCACGAGATCGCCCAGGCGACCGCCGCCCTGCGGAAGATCGCGGGCGAGGGGAAGCCCGTCTGGGCGATCCTGGAGGTCACCAACGGGGGGCAGTGGGTCCGAGACGACATGCGGCCGCCGACGCCCGAGGAGGTCCGCGCCGAGGTCTGGATGGCGATCGTGAACGGGGCGACGGGGATCGGCTACTTCCCGCACGTGTGGAAGCCCGAGTACCAACAGAGCCGCATCCCGCCGGAGAACGAGGAAGCCCTGCGCCGGATCAACGCCGAGATCGCCGAGCTGGCGCCGGTGATCCTGGGCGATCCGGTCGAGGGCGTGGTCTGTGAGTCGGAGGGCGAGCTACCGGTCGAGGTGCTGGCGAAGCAGAGCCCGGACGGAACTTACGTGTTCGCGGTCAACCTGCTGCGCGCCGAACGTCAGGCGCGGGTCGTCGTGCCCAATCTGCAGACCGGGGCGAGAATCGAGGTGTTGGGCGAGAACCGCGCACTGACCGCGGAGGAGGGCGCGTTCGAGGACAGCTTCGGCGAGCTGGGGGTGCACCTGTACCGCGTTGGCGATTGAGGCCGCGTCAGCGACCTGTTTCGAGCTTCCCCAGCTCGATCAAGGCCTCGAGGTCGTCCACATCCTCGGGGGTGTAGCGGGCCACCCGTTCGCGCACGCGATCCCGCGCCACGTCGTCGGCGAGGCCGAGCATCTGCGTGAGATCTCCCACGTCGCGCGCGCGGCCGGCGCGCAGCTTGGCCAACACGAGATAGGGCAGCGGCAGGATCGGTAGGCCCTGCTCGTCGCGGTTCGTCTGCGCCTCCGCGATGGCTTCCCGACACCACGGTTCCGCGCCCTCGATGAGGTCGAGGGTCACGCCCTCCGGCGACAGCCACACGCTCCCCCCGATGGTGAGCTGCCCCCGCTCCTCCCAGCCGCGCTCGCGCAGTCGCCGCGCAGCCTCCCGGCCATCCTCGACGGGCACCAGTACATCGAGGTCCTTCGTCATGCGCTCCGGCATGTAGTGCCGGGTGGCGACCGCACCCATCACGGCCCACGGAACCGGGCCCAGTACCTGACTGAGGTCCGGCCACTGCATCCCGAGTCCCCCCTCCCGAAGCGCCGTCCAGTTGCTGCCCGTGCCCGGGCGCTGTCGCCGAGGCACAGGCCGATGATGAAGGCGCGCCGCCCGCGCGCGGTGGTGAGGTCCACGGTGTCTGCCATCGAGGGGATACTTGGCCGCCGGGGCCGCCGGTTCCTGCCCGAACCCGGTTCGGACCGGGCCGTCCCCCTAGACCCAGAAGGAGTACGTGCTGCGCTGCAGGGCGATTCCGAGGAGGCACCACAGGGAGCCGACGATGAACTCGCCGAGGATGAGTCCGAGGGCCAGTGGGATGGCGCGCTGGAAGGCCTTCGGGCCGGCGTAGCGCATGATCAGCAGCTTGGTCGCCCAAGCGATGAGGATCGGCATCCAGAGGCAGTTCATCGACCAGGAGCTGGAGATGGCGTAGCCCACGGGATGGAAGGGCCACCACACGAACCGCACCCGCAGAGCCATGAGCCCCAGAGTGAAGGCCAGGCCCACGAGGTAGGCGACGGCCTTGGAGGGGTTGGCGGGCTGAGGCGCGCTGATCCATGACTGCAGCCGATTGTACGGCTCGACGCCGAAGTAACGCCCCACGAAGCTCATCTTCGCCGACATGCCGTAGGCGTAGTAGCCGTGGATGTTGGCCCAGAAGGCGCACAACGTCCCCAGGACGCCGGCGGCCATCATGACCGCCGTCAGCGGCCGCAAGGCCATCCCGCTCTGGTCGGCCAGCTTGTAGGCCTCCAGTTGGATCGGCATCGTGTGGGCCCGGTAGGCCCGGTTGAACCAGAAGTACTGGGTCATCGACGTGAGGTTCTGGGCGCCGATGGGCGAACCCATGCCAAAGAGGTTCGTGATGACGTAGTCCGGTCCGCCCCGATGCAGGTCGTGCGCGGGCGGCCCCAGCTCCGCGCGCACTCGCGTCACCGCCAGCGAGACCATCCAGTAGCACGCGAAGAAGACCACCGCAATCCACAGTGACATGCGGATGTAGTAGGAGAAGATCAGCATGAACGCCGCGCCCGCCAGCAGCCCCCACACCGCCCAGCGGTAGGGCATCCCCTCTCGGCGGTCGTCCAGGTCGCCGGGCGCGCCGAAGGCGTGGAGGAAGACCTGTTTCACGTGGTCGCGACCCATCCACAGGGCGAACAGGCACAGGCCGAAGTACGCCGCAGTCGACTGCTCTTCCACGTAGGGGAAGGAGGGGATCTTGTTCAGCCCAAGCAGGGCGCTTACGAGGTGCTGCACGCGCCAGAACAGGTAGAAGAACCAGCTTGAGAAGGCCAGATCCGTCGGCAGCAGCAGACCCATGCCGATTGCGAAGGGGTAGAACGACAGCCGTGTCCCCGCCAACGCGCCCCACGGGAAGCCCTTGAACAGGTCGCGCATGTACGCGTCATACTGAACGACCCGTACCTTGATCTCCGGCACGGCCGGGAAGAAGCCGTGAAGCCCATTGACCGAGTCGATCGCCGCGGCGATCCCAAAGCCGATCCACAGGTAGCGGTTGCGGAACAGCTGCGTGCGCTCGCTGGTCATCTCCAGCGGCATGTGGGTGATCGGATACGTGAGCTTCTCCCGATCCATCCAGCGGCTGCGGAGAATCACGTTGAAGCACAGCATCTGGAACAGCAGCACCACGATGAAGGCCGTCCAGATGAGGACCGGCTTCCCCCAACCGGCGATCCGGTCCCACCGGTACAACGAGGTGCTGCCGGTGAACGCGCCGCCATAGAGGTTCTCATCCGTAAGGAACAGGAACCGCGGCAGGTAGGGCTGGAAGAGGTCGGCCCACTTGTTCTCGGGCGTCGCGCCTTCCCACGGGCAGACGATCTGGGGCGCGATGATCTGGATGGTATCGTGCCCCGCCAGCGATGAGCCGATCGCCAGCACCACGTACACCACGATCAGCTCATTCCGGTGCAGCGCCTTCCTCGGCGCGAAGCGCGCGACCAGCGCGTTCAGCAACACCAGCAACGCCAGCGCAAACACGCAGTTGTAGAAGAGGGACACCGTCGTGGGATGCCCCTCGTACCGGATCACCTCCATCTGCGTGACCCAGTAGGCGTTCAGGGGCAGCAGCGCGAAGGCCAGCAGCACCGACCGCGCCGTCACGCCTCGCGCGCGGCGGTCCAATGCGTCCGGTGGCGCCTGGGTCTCAACCGTCGTGTCGTCGATCGCAGCCATGCACTCGCCGGGAAGATGGGGGACGAGGGCCCGCCCCCCCGAACCTGGTGACGCCGGGCGGTAGTGTACGGCTCTCGGAGCCCGGCGTCAAGCGCGGGCGCAACTTGGCGCGATGGGCGGGGGCCCGCCCCTCGGCTCACTCGTCGCCCGCGCACTCCCAGCACAGGAGGTGTAGCGGCGCTACATCGTCGTCGATGTCGGGGAAGCGACCGACTCCCAGTTCGGGCAGGAAGGAGTTGTCCTGCTCGTCGTCGTTCACCTTCGAGACTTCGCCGACCAGCGACGTTCCACCCTCGGCCCAGAACTGGTGGTACTGGAAGGAGGGAAGGGTGATGCTCTCCCCGGGGTGGAGCTCGATGATCGTCCCGGCCGGCACCTCAGACCGGCGCCCATCGACGCTCACCGCGACGGGGCGCTCCCGGTCGAGGCTGTCGTCAGCGGCCGGGTTGTAGACCTGAACGCAGAGCTTGGCGCCCGCCCGGCAGATGATGTCCTCCATCTTCTTCCGGTGGTAGTGGTAGGGAGTCACCTGGTGCTGCTCCACGATCAGGAGCTTCTCACAGTAGGTCTTGTCGGTCTCGCCGAGCGCCTCCGGGTGCCCGTTGCGGATGGTGAACAGCGCCAGACCGATGCGGGCGAAGTCGCCCTTGCCGAAGTCGGTGACATCCCACCCCAGCCGGTTGCGCCGGATCTCGTCGTACTCGGGCCCGGCCTGCTCCCAGCGTTCGGGCGACCAGTAAGCGAACGGCGGAAGGTGGAAGTTCATCTCCCGACAGAAGGCGGCCGCGCGTTGGAGGATCGCGTTCACCTCCGAGCGCGGGATCTGGGGGCGGCATTCTGAGGTAGTGGCCACAGCGGCCTCCTCCCCGGCGGTTTCGCGGATCAGATGGAGCGGCTCGATTGGGGGGACCGTTCGGCTTGGGGGGCGGCATCTCCTTCGCGGCCGCCTCCCGGACGCCAATGGCGGTGGCGACACCCGGCAGGGCTCAGGGCCCGATGCGCCGAAGGAAGCGCTCGAGATGCTCCTTCCCGTTCCCTACAGCGTGGACCGCAAGCTCGCGGCGGCGCCGTACGTGTCTTACGCGCTCGCCGCCGTCAACGTGGTCATCTACCTCGTCTGCATCGCCATCGGCGCGGAGGCGTATCGGGAGTTCGTGTACTGGGGCGGGGTCATCGCGGGCGACCTGAAGGCCCACGCCCTCTTCACGATGCACTTCATTCACGACGCACCCTCTCCGATGCACGTCGCGGGGAACCTGCTGTTCTTGCTGCTGTTCGGGCGGCATGTGGAGGACGCCATCGGCCGCGTCTGGTTCGTACTGGTGTACGTGCTGGGGGGCGTGGCGGCCGCGATGATTCAGACGCTGAGCATCTTCCTGTTCGACCGGGCGGGGATGGATGCTCCGCTGATCGGCGCCTCGGGGGCGATCGCGGCCCTGATGGGCGTGTTCGCCGTGCGCTTCTACCGTACCAGCATCAAGGTCTTCTACATGGTGGGCATCTGGCCGATCTTCGGGCGGGCCGGCGTCTGGCGACCCACCTCGCTGCTGGCGCTGGGGCTGTGGGGCGGGTGGGAGCTCGTGCAGGCGCTCTTTGCCCTGGGTGTCTCAGACGTGCAGGAGGCCGGGGGAGTCGCCCATTGGGCCCATCTGGGCGGGCTGGTCTTCGGCGCGGTGATCGCCATGGGCGCCGGGATGCACCGCCATGCTCAGGAGATGTACACGCTGAAAGACGCCTACGAGTTCTTCCGCAACGGACAGATGAAGAAGTCGGCCGACTGCTTCTCGGCCCTGCTGCGGGAGACCCCGGACGACCCGAACATGCGGCACAAGCTGGCCGTCGCCTTCGACCTGTCGCAACACCACGCGCGCGCGCTTCCGCAGTATGTGAAGGCGATCGAGCTGTACGCCGGTCGGGGGAACGTGGCCGACGCCGCGCGGATCTTCGGACAGGTCGGGGGCGATCGCTGGGTGGCGCAACGCCTCGATGCGGAGGTGTCCTGGTTGATCGGCGACTACCTGGCGGAGCGAGGCCGCACGGCCGAGGCGTACGCGGCCTTCGCGGCCCTGGCGGGGTCTCAGCCCGGCAAGCCGGCGGCCGAAAACGCGGCGGTCCGCTGCGGCGACCTGCTGCTCACGAGACTCAACCAGCCGGCCCGGGCCATCGAGTGGTACCGGGGCGTGCGCGACCGTGGTAAAGACCAGGAGAACGTCACCCGGGCGACCCGGGGCCTGGTCGACGCCGAGCGCGCGGCGGCCAGGCTGCGCGCCGCCCAACCGCCCGCGCCCCGAGCGTGAACCGTGGATCGTAACCCGCCCCGCCAACCCTCCCGCCCCGCGCGCATCGCATACGTCGATCATGCTTCCGACATCGGCGGCGCCGAGAAGAGCATGACCGACGTGATCGCGCGGTTGGATCGGGGCCTCTACGAGCCGCGCCTCTTCTGCGCGACCGACGCCAGGTGGCTCGAGGGGGCGCCGCTGGAGGACGTGACGATCGAACGCGTCTTCGCCCCCGGGGGCGTGCTCGACCGGAAGCGCGACGAGCTCGCCCCGGGACTGCTGGGGAACGCCCAGGCCTTCGGGCAGGCCGCGATCCCGACCCTCCGGCTCTACCGCCGTCTCCGCCGCTACCGGCCCGCTCTCGTGCACACCAACACGTTGAAGACCCACCTCCTCGGAGGGGGGGCAGCCTGGTTGGCCCGCCGCCGGCTTCTGTGGCACCTGCGCGACATCCTTGACGAGGGCAATGCTCTGCGACTGCTGCTTCGCGCCGCTGAGCGCTTCCGGCCGAAGGTGATCGCCATCTCGGAGGCTGTCCGCCGGTCGCTGCAAGGGGGCGAGGTCGATGTCGTGGTGGTCCACAACGGCACGAACCTCACAGCGTTTCGCCCCAGCCCGAACCGCTCGGCCCTGCGGCAATCCCTCGGTCTGGGGCCTGAGCACGTCGCCGTGGCCATCGTCGGGCGTCTAACCCCGTGGAAGGGGCACCGCGAACTCCTGCGCGCCTTTGCGCACGTCGCGCGAACCGAGCCGAACGTGCGGCTGCTGGTGGTGGGCGAGGTGGCGTTCTGGGAGGACGGCTACGAGGCGGAGCTCAAGGACCTCGCGGCGGAGCTGGGCGTCGAGCCGCTGGTGCAGTGGCTCGGCTTCCGCACCGATGTGCCGGAGGTGTTGGGGGCCAGCGACATCTTCGCGCTACCCTCGATCGACGAGCCCTTTGGCCGGGCGGTCGTGGAGGCGATGGCGGTTGAGCTGCCCGTCATCGGGACCTGCTCGGGCGGCGTGCCGGAGATCGTCGTGGAGGGCGAGACCGGCCTGCTCGTGAAACCCGCCGACCCCGCCGACTTGGCCCGCGCGCTGCTACGGCTGACGCGCGACGCCGACCTACGCCGCGCGATGGGCAAGGCCGGTCGCACCCGCGCCACCGACCTCTTCGACGTGGACCGCACCGCCCAACGAGTGCAGGCGGTCTACGCGGAGATGCTGCAAGGGCCCTGAGGCGGGCCTTGGCCGAGAGGCCAACCCGAGGCCGCCCCGCGGTCCGTGGCACCGGCATCTCGCCGGTGGAGAACCTGCCGTTCAGGAGCGAGACGCTCCCGCCACATGGTCCGGCGTTGGGCCATGTGGCGGTTCGACAGGGGCCCCTATCGCGTCTTGCGCAGTTCATCCGGCCGCGGCTGGCGGCCAATCCAGAAGGGTTCCTGGGCCAGCGGCGGCGTCCCCTCCCCCAAGGAGACGAGCACGGCGTATTTCCCCGGCGGCAGCGCCTGGCGCGGCTTCGTGGCAAACCACGCGTCGGCCTGGCCCTCCGCCGCCCGGATGACGACCTCCGTCGTGGCTTGCCGGATCAGCCCGTCCTCGTAGAGCCACTGCACCGTGAAAGCCGTGCCGCTGAGCGCGTGGGCGAAGGCGAAGGTCGCTTTCACTGAGGAGGTCCCGCTCGGGAGCACGCAGGGCTTCCTGACGGCTCCCCCGGGCTCGCCCGTGAACACGAGGATGTTGTTCACCTCCGGGCGGTACCGGTCCATCCCGCCCGGACGGGTGACGAGCTCCGCCGCGCCCTTCAGCATCGCGAAGCTCCCCTCGGCGACCGGCTCTCCCGCGATTCTCAGGGCCACCTCGTAGATGCCGGGGCCGAAGACCTCCTGAGCGCCGGGCGGGCGCAGCGCGACGACCCCGCTGAGCGCCTCGCCGGGGTCGAGGGTCACCTCGCCCGAGGCCCGGACGGGGTCCCGCGCCGCGTCCAGCCACCAGGCGGACACCTCCGCGCCGCGCGCTTCGTCGGGGATCGAGAAGAAGCAGTACACGAGCGGCGCCCCGGCCTCCAGCACCTCGGCCGTGGCCTCCGGCCGCGAGCGCGCCGTGCTGAAGAGCATGGCCGGAGCCGGCGACGGAACGGAAGGGAGGCTCGCGATGGGCGTCTCGACCGAGGGTTCTGGGGAGGCGTGCCGCGCGGTCCACCAATGGTTGAACCCGACCCCGGCGGCGGTGCCCATCAGCGCGCCGACCGCCAGGAAGGCGAGGAGCGTCGGGCCCGACATTCGCCGGCGAGGCGAGGGCGGCGGGGTCTGGGGAACGGTCAGCTGCTGGGTGTCCTCCGCCGAGGGCGAAGGCGATGGAACGCCGTCCGACATCCGCATCTCCGCGCCCCGTCGCTGATCAGTCCTCGCGCGGGACGATGGCGATCATGTGGGGGTAAGAGGTCAGCGCGCCCATCCACTCGCCCACCACCGTGTACCGGCCCGGCGGCAAGGGCGGGGAGCCCTCCGAGCCGGGACTCCACAGCTCCTCGACCTGCTCCGCTTCCCCGGGAGGCAGGGCACACGTTGCGCCGGCAGGCTCGGGCGGACTGACCGCCGAAAGCCGCCAGACCTCCCGGCCGTCCCGGTCCCGGATGGCGAGGTCATGATGCGGCCCGGGCTTCGGCGTCAGTTCCACGGCCGCGGCAAAAGGGTTCGCCACGCGCAGCCGGATCCGCACGTCCTCCCCCTCCACGTAGGAGCGGCGGCTGGTGGATACGGTGCATACCAGCCCGTCCGGGCGACTGACTTCCGCCACCTCGCGTGGCTCGAGGAAGGAGAAGCCCGCCTCGGCGACTTTCGCGATGCCTGCCACGGCGATCCGGTTGCCGATGTTCGAGTAAGGGGTCAGAGGGAAGGGCGCCTCGAGGCTGACATCCCCCCGCACGTAGACCTCGCTCGTCGCGTCGCGCAGGACCCAGTCGCGCCGGGACACGGGGGGGCCGTTGCGCGTCGCCACGCTGAAGGGGCTCGGCTCCCAGCCGCGGTACTCGCCGACGATCAGCACCGCGCGGCCGGCCCAGTCGTATGGCCTCGCAACCAGCTCGCCGATGGTCGTGCTGGCCAGAGGCGCGCGGGAGACGGCCTGCACGTACACCCGGCGGTGCTGCTGATCCCACGCGATGTCCGCGCCCAGCGCCGTCGCGACCAGACGCAGCGGGACGAGCGTGTTCCCGTCGCGGATCTCGGGAGCGGCCCCCAAGGCGATGCGCTCGCCGTTCAGGGTCGCCTCGTCGGAGCCGACTGTGAACTCCAGTCGCATCTCCTGCGCGACGATGGTGACCGTCTTCTCCCGCCCGGCCCACTGCACGTCCGCCCCCAGCCGGTCGAAGACCCCCTTCACCGGCACCATGACCGTACCGCCGCGCTGGATGGCGGCCGTGGGCAACATCACCTGGTTCCCGTTCAGGAAGATCGCCACCGCAGCGATCGCTGCCGAGGCTGGCATGGCTCACCCTCCGCGTGCGCGCGTTCGCGCAACGGCTCTGTTCGCAGCAGCCCGACGGTTCTCCTACCTGGGGGACGCCTTAACGGCTGAGGAAGTTGCCGCCCTGGGAAAGACAACCGGGTCATCCGTGGGGCGACGGATGACCCGGCTGCGTGTGGCTCCACCGCGGGCTGTGATGGAAATCCGTGTGTGAAGGCGGAGCCGGGACCTGGATCGCAGCCTGGGCGCTCGTCGGGGGGTCGACAGTAGCCGCAATCCAGGACAGGTGGCTATCGCCTACGTCGATCACTGCCGCGGTGTAAGACCATGTATAGTGCTGTAGAGCTATGCTTATCATACTTGAACAAACCTGTCAAGCACTTTCTTTCCCCGCGCGCGGACACGCCGGAGCGAGGCCTGACGGCTTGCGCACGGATCCTCGCAGCATGCTGCCCCTGCAGATCAGACCCTCAGCCACTCGGCCGCCGGAGTCGCTTCGCTCAAGTTTGGGCGGCAGAAGCGATCATGGCTGCGAATCGGGACCCCGTCCAGAAGGTCTCCTGCAGGAAGGAGGCCTCGTCCTGGGGGGGCTCGTTCCGCATCGAGACCTCCATGCTGACCGGTCCGACGTAGGACGAACCGGCGATGATCCCTGCGAGGCGCACCCAATCGACCGTTCCCGTGAAGAGCAGCCGATGCTGGTCACCGGAGCCGTCGTTGTCATGGAGATGCACCGAGACGAGCCGGTCTCTAATCGCGTCGAGCCGCACCAAGCCCTCGGGGAACAGGTTCCCGTGACCCGCGTCGTAGCACAGGCCGAGGTACTCCTCGTCATACGCGGAGAGAGCCCGCTCGATGTCGTCGAAGCTCTGGTGCGAGCCGCCGTTCTCCAGCGCAATCCGCACGCCGGAGGCGTCGGCGACCGGGCGCAGTTCATCCAGGGACTGGCGAGCCCGGGGCGCGTACTCCTCCCAGGAGCCCCCGGGCAAGTGCATGATGACCACATCCCCGCCGAGGCGCGCGGTCATCGCGATGCGGTTGGCGACCAGCTCCACGCCCGCCCGGCGCTCGTACTCGCGCACCGAGCCCCACGCCTTCTCTCTTCCCGCCGAGCCGTGCAAGTCCAGCAGCCTCAGCCCGCACTCGTCCAGCCAGTCGGCGATCTGCTCCACCTCGGCCTCGCAGTACAGGAAGTCCGTATCCCACTGGTGGCACCAGTGGATGTGGGTGAAGCCGGCCGCGCCGATGCGCCGCAGGTACTCCTCCGGGCAGCCGGTGCCTGTCTTGTAGTCCGTCGTCACCGATAGCATGGCGACTGCCTCTCGCTGCCGTCAGTTCGTCTGGGCAATGCGGAAGACCTGACGCAGCCGCCGGAGGGCCGCGAGTTGGTCGGTCTCGCTGAACTCCACCGTGTACTCGTCCACCAGGGCCAGTCCCTCGTGCGCCGCGCAGGTCTGCGCCATGCCGGGGCTCGACCAGGTGGTGCGCACCACGAAGGGAGCCTGCAGTTGCAGCGGCTCCATCTCGCCCCGTCGCTCCACGGCGCGGCGAGCGGCGTCGCGGATGACGTCCTGAGCCCGTTTGATCGGGATCAGCTCCGCCGCAAAGCGCGTGATCCCGCGCTTCACGCTCGCCGTCTCGACCCAGGGCAGCAGCTCCCGGGCTTGTCGGGACCCGGCTTCGCAGGTGGTCACCAGCGCGATCGGCACCCCGAGCGCCCCGGCGAAGAGCGCCGAGAGGCCCATCTCCCCCATCTCGATCCCGTTGACGACCAACCTCCGCAACGCGCCGCTCCAGGTGTGAGACAGCACACCATCGGGCGTTCCGGCGCGCGGGTGGTAGCCGACGAGGAACGCGAGGCCATACGCCTCGGTCAGGCCCTCCATCATGCCATCCTCGACGCCCCAACCCTGCAGCAGCGTCGCGCGTTCGTCGATTCCGTCGGGCAGCAGGTTGAGGGCCCAGCCGTGGGCGTCCTTAACCAGCACCTGCGTGACGCCGGCCTCGATCGCGCCCTCGATCGCGGCGTTCACATCCCCGGTCATCCAACGGCGCGCCTCGGCGAACTGCGGCCCGGTCTGGCTCGCCTGGGCGTCGTTGGTGACGCCGCTGATGCCCTCGATATCCGCCGAAATGAACAGCTTCATGTGCGCTCTCCGTGGTGAGCTTTGCCGTCAGCGAGAGGCCTGCCACTCCGTCCGCGCGCAGCCGACGCGGCCGGGCTGGGCGGGCTGCCATCCGGAGGCGACCGGCACCGGTCCGGCGATGTCGAGGCCCTCGGTGGTCAGCAGCCGGAAGCCCATGCCGGGCAGCTCGCACTCGACGGGGACGCGCCGGGACTGCAGGTCCTCCTGCCAGCGCTGCTGCCACTGCTCCAGCGTGTTGTTCGGGTTCCAGGAGTGGCGCATCGTCGGGTCCCAGGTGAGGGAGGCGTAGACGTTGTAATCCGAGTGGTTGCTCATCACCTTGCGCTCGTAAGGTTCGTACTCGCCGGGGCTACCCATGTAGACCGTCAGGTCGCAGCCGCGCGGGCCGCCCTCGCCCACCACGTAGTTGTCGATCAGGAGGTTGTTCAGGATGGTCACGTGCTCCAGCGTGAAGGGGTCCTCCCGCGGCATGCAGACGATCCCGCAGTCGTTGTGGGCCACCGTGTTGTGCAGGACGTACACCGACTGCGAGCCCGACAGGTAGATGCCTCGCCCGTGGTTGCCGTACACGAGGTTGTCGGCGATGACCCCGCCGCCCGGGTTGATCTCGAAGAAGATGCCACAGCCGTCGTTGTGGTGACTGATGTTGCTGAGGATGCGGATGTCCTCGTTCTCGGCGTCGAACCAGATGCCGTCCGAGTTGATGTTGTACGCGACCTCGCACCGCTGCACGGTGCACCGTCGGTTTCGCGGGATGCACTTCATCCCGCCCGCGTGCCAGCCCGGGTGGAAGCGCCGGTAGTTGTTGAAGAACACGCGGCAGTCCTCGACCACAACCCCGTCGTTCTCGCCCATCCCCAGGCCCGTGTTGCCGTTGTAGGACAGGTCGCAGCGGCGGACGGTGCAGCCCTTCGAGCGGCCCACGCCCAGTCCGCAGAAGTCGGCCTGGCTGACCCGGCAGTCCTCGATGACCACGCGCTCGCACTCGCCGAGGTTCACCATCGGCCACTGGCCGCCGGGCTGGCGGTTCTGGCGCAGCTCGAGGCCCCGGATCACCACGTCATGCACCTTGCTCGCCGTCAGCACCCAACCCCGCACACCCACCTCGATGCTGTACCAGGCCGGATCGCCGCCGGTCTTCATGTAGAGCATCTGCGCGGCGGGGTCGAAGAAGAAGGAGTCCATGATGAGATCATCGCGCCCGCGGCCCACGGTCCGCAGCCGCGCGTACGGCTCGTTGGTGTAGATGCGGTCCTCGCCGATCAGCTGCAGCGCGCGATAGTCCTGCAGGTAGACCTGCGACACCCACCGCCGCGACTTGTCCTGGTAGCTGCCGGCGAAGTCGGGGTCAGTGAAGAACTCCTCGCCCAGCTCGATCGTCCACACGTTCTGAAAGGCGTTCGGGTAGGGCTCCTGCACCGAAGCGTCCTCGCTCAGCCGGGTCCAGCGCCCCGTCACGACCTCCGAGCCCTTCACGACGACCTTCGCCCCCGGCGCGGCCGCGAAGGTGATCGGCTGCCCCTCCTCGCCGGACACCGTGATCCGCGCATGCTCGCGGTACACGCCCGTCTTGATGAGCACGGTGTCCCCCGGCTTCAGCTCGGCCGCACCCCCGGCCCGCGCGATCGTCTTCCACGGTTGCGCCTCCGTGCCGGGGTTCTCATCGGCAGCATTCGCGGCAGCGCCGTCGACGTAGTACGTCGCTGCCATCGGGGACGCGCTCAAGCCCACAGTTACAGCCGCCATGACCAACGCTCTCATGCGGACGACCTCCCTCATCTGTCGCGCTGTCCGGATCCCCTCCCCGCCGCCTCATCCTGCCGCCATCGTGACCATCCTGCTACCGCCCGCCGCGCAGCTCCATCACCGTCACCGAGTACGCGGGGAACGTGTGCTCGAAGGCCTGGGCCGTGGCCGGCAAGAGCGATGGCACCGGCGCGATGTGGTCCGGCTCCTCCAGCGTGTTGCGCTCCTCCAGGCCTGCCTGAACCACCCACTGTCTCCCGCTCTTCGGCGCGAAGCTCCCGCCCAGGTCGAGGAGGCACTTCGCCGGCTCGGCGTTCGGGTTCACGACCTTCAACACGAGCGTCCTCCCGTCCTCGCTGAGAGTCGCGTTGGCGTTGAGGCCGCCAAGGCTCTCGCAGGCGACGAGCGTCGGCTGGAAGTGCTCCTGGAAGAGCCGCATCACCACGTAGTTCGGCGCCGGGAACCAGCCCGCGTGGTCGTGGTTGATGAACGCGTTATCCCAGGCCGTCGCGTCCACGCGCCGCAGGAAGAGCGCGGGGCTCCCCATCTGCACCGCGTCGCAACGCTCCATCACGTTCAGCAGCCCCCCCGCGAAGAGCCCCGTGCGCCAGTCGGTGCTCTGCGCGTTCCACTCGGTGACCGCCAGCTTCGCGTCGGGGTTGGGGCTGTCGGCGATCAGCTTCTCGTACCGCTTCCAGACGGCCTCGTGCGCGAGCGGCCCGGCGGCAAAGCGGTTCGGATCGTCGTAGAGGTGATAGCTGATCAGGTCGATCTGCTCGCCGAGCACTTCGAGCAACCGCGCGTCCTCGTTCTCCCAGAACGTGCAGGCATACAGCGTGACGTTGGGCCAGCGCTCGTGGATCGCCTTGGCAAAGCGCAGCGCGCGCTCGGCGTAGGCCTCGACGCCCATGCCCCAGGTCTCGTTGTCCAGCTCCCAGTGGGTCACGTTGTACGGCTCGGGGTGGCCGTTCGCGGCACGGAGCTTGCCCATCGGGGTCGAGACGTCGCCGTTGCAGTACTCGATCCACTCCAAGGCCTCGGCGAAGTACGCGTCCACCTTGGCCGGCGAGTCCCAGCTTCCCAGGTTCAGCACGATCAGCGGCTCCGTGTCGACCTCGCGACAGAAGCGGATGAACTCATCGGTGCCGAAGCCGCCCGAGTCCCACTCGCCCCACGGTCCGTTGTAGAAGGGCTTGCGCTCGCGCTGAGAGCCGAGTGTGTTCTTCCAGCGGAAGAT
>VGFB01000015.1 GCA_016869015.1 Armatimonadota bacterium | reverse complement strand
CGGGTCCGTACTCCGCGTTCGCGCGGTTCCGGTAGGTCATCAGCACGTTGAAGCCCGCGTCCCGATAGGCGCGGTAGTTGGGCTCGCTCGGATCGGGCCCCCACCACGCGCCCAGCACGAAGTCCTGCATCCGGAAGCGTTGCATGCAGGCGAGGGGCCCGGCATCGGCCGCATCGGCGAGCGCCAATGGCAGCAAGGCGAGGAACGGCATCGGGCAGCCCTCCCGGCGCGTGAGTGATGAGCGCTCCAGACGAGTTCCCGGAGGCAACAGCCTTCACCTGCGCAAGGTGAGAGGGGGAGGAACCGCGAAGCGAGGGGCCACGGACGGCAACCACGGAGGGCAGAATGGCACAGACACTCAGGCTGGCAGTCGGCCTGCTCGCCGTGGCTGCGGCGATTCCGGCACAGACAGGGAGGAGTCGGCCGATGAACGCGGGCTTCGCGCGGGTCAGCATCACGCCGCCGCTCGGGACGCGGATGATGGGCTTCGGCGGCCGCGACATGGAGCAGGGCTGCACCGGCGTCCATGACGAGGTGTACGTGCGGGCACTATACGTGCGGCAGGGCGACGAGCAAGCCGTGCTGCTGGCCTATGACCTGTGCTTCATCGGTGAGGCCGAAACCGATCGGTTCAAGGCCGCGCTCCGGCGCGAGTTGGACCTGCTGCCCCGGCAAGTGCTGCTGAATGCCTCTCACAGCCACGTCGGGCCCTCCGTGGGCACGTGGTACCGAGCGCCCACGGATGACGCCTACATTGATCTGCTGGAGGCGGCGACCCTCGAGGCGGCGCGCGCGGCGCGGACCTCGGCGGAGCCGGTGAGCATCCAGGCGGGCGTCGGCCGGAGCAGCGTCCCCATGAACCGCCGCAAACCGGAGGACGGAGAGACGGTGCTCGCGCCGAACCCGGACGGCTTCGTGTATGACAAGCTGCCCGTGACGCTCTTTCAGGCAGCGGACGGCCGGCCCGTCTGCGTGCTCTTCGCCATCGCGTGTCACCCCTCGATGATGGGGGGCTGGGAGCTCTCGGGTGAGTACCCCGGGGCCGCGATGGCGAAGCTGGACGCGCACTTCGGACGCCCCTGCAGCCTCTTCCTGCAGGGCGTCGGAGGGGACGCGAAGCCGCGGCTGATGGGTGAGGGCCGCGACCGCTTCCAGCCGGGAACGTGGGACGACATGGACCGCGTCGGCGAGATCGCGGCGGGCGAGGTCCTCGACTGCATCAGCAGCGGCCTCGCGGAGGTGCGGCCTCGACTGGCCTCCTCGGTCACCGAGGTGAGCTGGCCGCTGGAGGAGCCTCTGTCCCGCGACGAGTACGCGGCCATCGCCCAAGACGACGCGCAGGGCGCCGTGCGACAAGCCTGGGCGCGGGACCTCGTGGAGACCCTCGACGCCGGCAAGCAGTTGCCGAAGGCGATCGAGCTCTCCCTGCAGGGCCTGCGCCTCGGCGAGGGCCTGCGCGTCCTCGGCATCGAGGGCGAGGCGACCGCCCCCTGGGGGCCGATCATGGAAGAGCCCTTCGAGGGGGGCATCACGTACCCGTTGGGCTACTGCAACGGCGAGGGCCTCTACCTCCCCACCTCGGAGCAGATCCCCGAGGGCGGATACGAGGTCTACAGCTACTGGGAATACGGCCTCCCCGCGCAGTTGGCCCCGGGATTCGAGCCGATCCTGCAACGCGGGCTTGCGCGCCTGCGCGACGACGGCGTACGGTGATGAGCGGCTCGCCGGCTACCAGCCCATCGTGTTGCGGAGGTGCTCGCGGCTGAGCTTGAGCGTCTCGCGCAAGGGGCGAGTGGGCTTGAAGTCGCCCTCCCAGGCCAGCTCGATGGCTGCGATCCCCTCGAAACGAACCTCGCGCAGCGCCCCGGCGATGGCGGCGAAGTCCGTGTCGCCGTCACCGATGCCCTCCACCCAGCGCCCGTCCGCGGCCTGATCGCGCAGGTGCAGGAAGATGATCCGGCGGCCGTAGCTGCGGATGAAGTCGACGGGGTCGACCCCCGCGCGCAGCAGCCAGTTGAGATCGGGCCCGAGCTTCGCCTCGGGGAACCGCGACAACGTCCCCCGCAGGTCGTGCTCCCCGTTCTCCACCTCATACGTGTGGTTGTGCAGGTTCATCGCGATTCCGGCCGAGGTGCACATCGCATCGATCTCGCGCAGGACCTTCGCCTGCACGTCGAACTGCTCGGGGGTCTTGGGCCCGGGCGCCTTCCCGACCGAGACGCCGAGGGTCTTCCCGCCGAGCGCCTGCAGGCGGGAGGTCACCACGTAAGCCTCCTGCACCACCGCCTCGGCTTGCTCCGCCTCCCACATGTTGCCCCCGAAGGAGGAGCCGATCACCGGAAGGCCCTCCTTCTCGCTCGCCGCGGCGATGCGCTCGACGGCGCCCTCCTGGGTGAGCGCGGTGTGCATGAGCTCGATGCCGTCCAGGCCCGCGCAGGCCATGTCGGCGATGATCTCCTCGACGATCGGCAGGATGTCGTACCCCTCGCGACGAGAGGCGTACACCCACGGATGAGCGGCAACGGGAACGCGGTCGGCCATGGCGGCACCTCGGAGCGGGAGTTGTGGGCCGCCACTTCGCTATCGGAGGCTCCGCTCCTTCTGGAGGTCCCCGGCGGCGCCGAAGGAAGTTCCGCGCCAGCCATCCCTGAGGAGGCGGCATCCATGAACGAGACCTTCGCGCGGCTCTGCATGCAGAACCTTGCCGGCCGGTCGCTGGTGCTTGGAAGGGAAGGAGACACGAGGCCGGTGCTGGTCGCGAACTTCTGCCTCGGGTTGGACTGGGACGACGAGCGCGATCCACGCCCGCCGGAGGGACTGGTTCCGGGGTCGCGGCGGAGTGCGTGGGCGCGCTCGAAGGGCACCGGACTCGAGTCGTGCGCCTGGCAGGAGTTGTCCCCCGACGGGACTACGCTCGTGATCGGGCTGACCCTCACCAACCGGGGCGAGCACGCGTTGGGCCTGGGCCGGTGGAAGCTGTGGTACGGCTACGTGAGCATGGGCGAGCAGGCGGAGGACGCTGTCATGCTCTGCTGCTCGGGGACCACCTCGCCCAGCCGGGTACGGCATCTCGACCCGTCGGGCGAGCCGCTGACGAGTAAGACCATCGCCCAGCTCTACAGCGCGCAGGCGAAGCTGGCGTTCCAGGCTGCCTTCGTGACCTTCGACCGCATGAACGCCGAGCACCAGATCCGCTGGGCTGGGGACTCCGTCGGAGTGGTGTCCTATTGCGACTTCGGCGGGTGGGAGCTGCCGCCGGGGGAGACCGTCGAGACGGAGACGCTGGTGCTCCGGATGGGCGCGGACCCGCTGGCGTGCCTGGAGGCCTGGGCCGATGACGTGGTCGCGCGGTATCAGCCACCGATCTGGCCGAAGATCCCGGCCGGATGGGTGGGTTGGGCGTGGGTCGATGGCTTCAACGTGGAGCCGTATGAGTCGGTAGTGCTGCGCAACGCGGAGGCGATCCGGCGGCGGCTGCCAGGGCACGACCTGGAGTATGTGTGGGTGAGCATCGGCAACCTGAAGGACGGGCTGCCCGGTAACTGGCTGGAGTGGAACACGGACCTCTTCCCGCGGGGCGTCGAGTTCCTGGTGGACGAACTCGCGAAGCGCGACCTGAAGCTGGGCCTGTGGATGGGCTCCTTCTGGATGGCGGACGCGATCGAGGAGCGGATCGAGGAGCTGCGGGAGGCGCTGCTGCTGAAGAACGGCGAGCCGATGGTCGTGAACCGGCGCTGGTCGTACGGCGCGGCGGGGCTACTGGCACCCGAAGAGCGGCCGAACATGATCGCGCTGGACCCCACGCACCCCAAGACCCACGCCTTCTTGCGGGAGGTCCTGCAGACATACCATGCCTGGGGCGTGCGGTACTACATGATCGACTTCCTGCACGCGATCTCCCACTCGACCCCCGGTGACTTCATCCCCGACGGCTACCACGACCGCTCGCTCATCCCCGGGCCGGAGACCTATCGGCGCGGGCTGCAGGCGGTGCGCGAGGCGGCGGGCGAGGACACCTACCTGCTGTCGAGCTCCGGGCCGACCTACCAGAACATGGGTCTGATGGATGCGGCGCGGGTCGGCAACGACTACGGCGAGGGGCGTGCGCTGAACCCGAACTCGTACTTCTACCCGGCGACCTTCGTCATCAACAACGCGGGCTTCTGGACCAGCCACCGCGCGGCGACCGACGCAATGGCGGCGGGCTACTTCACGCACCGCAAGCTGTACCTCGCCGACTCGGGCAACCTGCTGACGGTGGACAAGCCGATCCCGCTGGGCGAGGCGCAGATCGCCGCGACGATCTTCGGGCTCAACGGCGGTCCGATGATGCTCGGCGACGACATCGACCGGATGACCGAGGAGCGCCTGGCGCTGATCCGAAAGTGCCTGCCGCGCCTTCCCGAGTGCGCGAGGCCGCTTGGCCTGTTCGACTGCCCGGAGCCCGACTACGTGAAGACCTTCCACCTCCGTGTTGACGCGGACTGGGACGAGTGGGACCTCGTGGCCGTGTTCAACTACGGGCAGGAGGCTCTCGGACACACCATAGACCCAAAACAATGGCTCAATCGTGAGAAACGGGACGGAGGCATTCCTGGGGGAGACTCAGAGAATGCCTCCGTCCCATTCTTGGGGTGGGATTTCTGGAACGAGCGGTGCCTCGGGCAGCGGATAGAGGCGTTTGAGGTCTGGGTCCCACCGAATGCGGTCACACTGCTGCGGCTAAGCCGCCGGCGAGAGCACCCGTGGATTGTCTCGACCGACATCCACGTGCGGCAAGGGCAGGCAGAGATCGAGGACTGCCGCTGGGACCCGGACGCCATGACGTTCACCTTCCGCGTCTCGCGTCCGGCGGGCGAAACGGGCAACGTCTTCGTCCACGTGCCGGAGGGGCTGTTCGTGAAGAACCCCGAGGGCCTGTGGATCGCGAAGGACGCCAATGACAACTCCCTGATCGTGCGGACCGCGCTGGAGTTCGGAAACGGGCCGGAGGAGAGGACGATTGGGTTTGGGCGGATCTAGCGCCTACGGCCCGATATCGCCCGTCTGATCGGCGTGCATGTCCAGGACCGTCTCCGGCCGGCCGGGGGAGAAGTCCAGGGCCTTGAGGTCGAAGGAGACGACCTGCGGGTCGTTGAGGGTGCGGTAGTGGAAGGTGAGGTTGGTGTGGTCGCGGACCGAGGCCCAGAGCGTCACGACGCGGTCGCCCGGCGGGCGGCAGACGGTCTGGATCACATCGAAGGCATACGCGACGGCCTGCGTCGGGCGCTGAGGCCGGGGCAGGCGCTGAGCCCACAGCGAGGCCCTCGCGCAGCGCGCTACCGAGCTGAAGTCGTAGGGCATCGGCTCTGCGCCGCCCAGGCCGTCGAAGGCGGCGACCCGGGTCAGCATCTCGGCGCAGGGCGGCTCGTTGGCGACCGCCGGGATCGGCAACGGATGGTGCACGACGAGTCGCCGGTCGAGCCACTCGAGTACCGCCGAGTCGCCGGTCGCATCGCGCAGCACGAGGTGGTCGGTGATGCTGCCCCAGAGCGGGATCTGAAGCGGGACGACGTCGAACTCCTTCGCCTTCTCCACCGCCTCGTCGACGGTCGCGCAGGTATCGAGGAAGAACTGGCCCCACTGCATGGGAGTCACGACGGGCTTGCCGGCGGGCTGAGCGTACCGGCTGTCTGAGAGCCACAGCAGCGCCGCCGAGAGACCGCGCTCGTTGAGCCCCTCGGACGTGCTCACATCAATGAACGACCGCACGGTGACGCTGCCATACCGAGCCGTCCACTGCAGCGGCTCCGAGTCCGGGGGGCAGTCGGAGGCTCGGCGCTCGATGCCGCGCGGCCGAATCACCACCCGGGACAACATGCTCGCCCGCCAGTCCATCGTGCGGGCCGAGACGACCCACGGCTCCCGGGTCGCGAGCACGTCCGTGCACGGCAGGCACGCCGCCGGACACAGCACGATCAGCACGGAGACGAACACGAGGGTCAGGGGCGCGGGGCGCATGGCGTGTCACCCATCGGCGGGGTAGCGCGGGCCGAGCACCATCGGCTTCTCACGGAGGCCCAGGTCGCCGTTGACGACGTACGGCTCACCGCGCTCGGTGAGGTGCGCGATCATCCGCTCACGCCACTCGCTCACCAGCGCCGCGCGGGCCGGCTCGGCGGCGAGGTCGTGCAGCTCGTCGGGGTCCTCTTGCAGGTCGAAGAGCTCCTGCTCCCCCGTAGGGGCGTAGTAGACGTACTTGTGGCGCCCATCGGTCACCCCGGTCCACTGGTTCTCCGGCCAGTAGCAGGTGCTGTGCTCCAGGTCCAGCGTCTGGCGCCAACCCGCCGTCTCCCCCCGCACGAGGCGCAGGAGACTGCGGCCGTCGAAGTCGCTCGCCTCGTGCTCCACGCCCGCGGCGTCGAGGAAGGTCGGCAGCACGTCCCGCAGCTCGACAGGTTCCGATCGCACTTGGCCGCGAGGGGCGTCGAGCATCCCCGTCGGCCAACGTACGAGCATCGGGATGCGCGCCGAGCCCTCATAGGCGTAGGTCTTCCGCCAGAGGTGGTGATCCCCGAGCATGTCGCCATGATCGGCCGTCATCAGGATCAGCGTGTCGTCGAGCCAGCCGCGCTGCTCCAGGACGCGGAGAAGGCGGCCGACCTGCTCGTCGATGAAGGTCACGTTCCCGTAGTAGCCCTGCCGCGAGACGAGGGGCTGTGCCGCGCCAAGGTCGCCCCGGGCAAGGTCGTTGGGGTAGGGCTCGCCGCGCCGCGCATGGCGCTCGGCCCAGGCGCCGGCGAGCGCGGGGGGGATGTTCGCGTGGGCGTACATGTCCATCAGCCGCGCGGGCGGGTCGTAAGGGCTGTGCGGGCGGGCGAAGGAGACCTTCAGGAAGAAGGGTCCCTCTCGAGCGTAGCTCTCCAGGAACTCGACGGCCGTGTCCCCGGTCCAGCGGGTCGGGTGCAGTTCCTCGGGCAGCGCGTACGCCTTTGCGCGATGGTCGTTCCAGCCGATGCCCGTGGCGTCGGGATCGAGGTCGGGGGCCACCTTCCGGAACCACTGCCGATAGTCGCTGACGAAGTCGGGGCTCTCCACGCGGCCCGATTCATCGAGGATCGTCTGGTGGAAGCCGTGCGGGTTCCGCTGCGGGTGATAGTGCATCTTCCCGATGCCGGTGGTGTGGTAGCCGGCCTCCCGCAGCATCTGCGGCAGCTCGCGCCGGTAGCGCAGGGCGACGCGGTTGTAGCCGAGCATCCCGTGGCTCCACGGCGCGAGCCCCGTCAGCAGCCCGGCGCGCGCCGGGGTGCAGGAGGGCGTCGAGCTGTAAGCACAGCGGAACGAGACGCCCTCGCGCGCGATCCGGTCGAGGTTGGGCGTCTGCACGCAAGGGTGTCCGGCGACACCGAGGGTGTCGCCTCGATGCTGATCGGTCATCAGGAGCAGGATGTTCGGTCGCGGCGACGGCTGCGACATGCCGGTCCTCCCGAGCGAGGCCGCCGTCAAGGCGACGACGGAGGTCTGTAGGCATTGCCGACGAGTCACGCGGGCCATGGCCATCCCTCCGAGGGCCGTGCACCGGCGACGTGTTCGGCACCGGGACGGCGCGGCCCTGCAAGGAGAACGCCGGGCGCGCGTCCAACTCCGCGCGCATGAGGATCATCGAGGTTGTCCTGGTCGAGGTGTCCGGCGAGTTCGCCGTCGAGGGGCCGTTCAGCGAGGAGCGCCGCGTCGATCCGCTGGATGTCTACCGGGAGTTCAACCGTTCCTTCTCACCGTACCGTCCGGAGCCCGGCGCCCGCGCGCGGCACCGCGACCTCTTCTTGGAGATCCGCACGGATGAAGGGGTGACGGGGCTCTTCGGCCCGGTCGACGGCCCCCATGCTACAATCGTCCCGCGCGAGATGCGGGGACTGCTGATCGGGCGAGACCCGCTCGCCATCGAGGCCATCTGGGACGTCCTGCTGCGGCGCGACCGGCACGCGCGCGGCGGCTACTACATGATGGCGATGAGTGCGGTGGACTGCGCGCTGTGGGATCTGAAGGGGAAGGCGCTGGGGCTGCCCGTGTACCGGCTGCTGGGCGGCCCGGTGCAGGAGCCCGTGCGGGCCTACGCAAGCATGCTGGGCTTCTCGATCGAGCCGGAGGCGCTGGCCCGACGCGCGCGGGAGCACCAGGCGCTGGGCTACCACGCGCAGAAGTGGTTCTTCCGCCACGGCCCGGCGGACGGCGGCGAGGGCGCCAGCCGGAACGTCGCGATGGTTCGCGCGGCCCGGGAAGCCGTTGGGGACGATGCGGCGCTGATGTTCGATGCGTTCAACTCGTGGGACGTCCCGTACGCGGTCGACATCGGGCGGCGCATCGCGGGGTACCGTCCGGCCTGGCTCGAGGAGCCCGTCCCGTGCGACCGGATCGAGGCGCTGCGGGCCATCCGCGAGCGCGCGGGTGTGCCCATCGCGACCGGGGAGCATCTGTACTCTCGGTGGCAGGTTCGCGACCTGCTGGACGCGGAGGCCGTAGATGTGATCCAGGCGGACCCGGACTGGTGCGGCGGGATCACCGAGCTGCTGAAGATCGCGACCGTCTGCTCGGCCTACGGCGTCCCCCTTTGCCCGCATGGTCACTCGCTGCACGCGGCACTGCACGTGGCGGCGGCCCTGCCGGCCACTGTGCTGCCGCAGGTGGAGTTCCTGATCCTCCACCAGCCCCACAAGCAGCGTTTCATGCGGGGCGATCTGCAGCCGGAGGGCGGCGTGCTGCGTCCGCCGGAGGCGCCCGGACTGGGGATCGAGCTGGACGAGGCGAAGATCGACGAGCGTCGGGAGATCTGCTGACGGAGCCGAGGACCATGCCCGACCAGTTCTACGACCAACTCGGGGAGGGCTACGACACCGTCATCGACTGGGATGAGCGGCTGAGCCGCGAGGCGCCCTTCTACCGGGAGGTCTTCGCGCGGAACGGGGTGCAATCGGTGCTCGACACCGCCTGCGGCACGGGTGAGCACGCGGCGCTGTTCGCCTCGTGGGGGCTGGAGGTCGTCGGTGCGGACCTCAGCGAGGAGATGATCGCGGTCTGCCGGCGGAAGCACGCCGGACGGCCCATCGAGTGGGTCCGGGCCGGATTGGGAGAGACCTTCGCCGCCCTTGGCCGCCGCTTCGATGCCGTCACGTGTCTCGGCAACTCCTGGCCGCACGTCCTGACCGACGGCGACGCGAAGCGGGCGGCGCAGGACTTCGCAGAGCTCACGGCGCCGGGCGGCGTCGTGGTCATCCAGCAGCTCAACTACGCGGCAATGCGGCTGCGAGGCGAGCGGCTGATGGGCCCGCAGGTGCGCATGGTCGAGGGACAGGAGACGCTCTTCCTGCGCCTCTTCGACCTGGACCGCGACCCCGTCCGCTTCACGATGGTGAAGATGACCAGAGGTGCGGGAGGTTGGGCGCGGGAGGACTGGCAGACGGAGCACCGGGCCTGGCATCGGGCGGAGATGGAGGGCCTGCTGCGCGAGGCAGGCTTCGGGTCGGTGGAGGTTGCGGGCGACTTCGCGCGCAATTCGTTCGACCCCCAGACGAGCGACCAGATGATCGTCGTCGCCGAACGCTGAAAGGAGACGAGATGGCGGAGCAGACGCGGTACCTATCACCCTATGACGGGGCGTTGGCGTGGATTGCGAATGAGCGGTCGGCGTTGACCTTCGAGGGCACCACTCCGGAGGACTGGCGGCGCTGGCGGACGGCGTTTGAGGGCAAGCTGCGGGCGTTGTTGGGCCCGTGTCCCGATCCCGTGCCGTTGGAGCCGGAGATCGTCGAGACCGTCGACTGTGACGATCACATCCGCGAGAAGGTCTACTTCAACTCCGAGAAGTACGCGACCGTCGCCGCCTACGTGCTGGTGCCGAAGGACCTGCCGCCGGGCGAGAAGCGCCCCGGCATCCTCGCGGCCCACGGCCACGGGCGCGGCAAGGTCGACGTGTGCGGCGTGTTCGAGACCGAGGAGGAACGCCAGCAGGCCGGCATGCTCAAGTACCAGTACGGCTACCAGTTCGTGAAGCGCGGGTATGTCGTGATCGCGCCGGACTGGCGGGGCTTCGGCGAGCGCTGCAGCCCGGCCGACTGGGCGCGGCCGGGCCGCGATCCGTGCAACGTGAACTACATGGCGATGGGGTACCTGGGCTACCACTTCCTCGCGCTGCAGATCTGGGACGGGATGCGCTGCGTGGACTACCTGCAGTCGCGGCCGGAGGTCGATCCCGAGCGGCTCGGGGTCGGGGGGCTCTCCTTCGGCGGCACGATGACGACCTACCTCGCGGCGCTGGAGCCGCGCCTGAAGGTCGCCTGCATCAGCGGGTACGTCAGCACGGTGAAGGGCGATGCCATCACGATGCGCGGGAAGGGCAACTTCTGCGGCGCGCAGTACATGCCCGGCCTGCTGACCATCGGCGACATCCCCGAGGTCGCGGGCCTCATCGCCCCCAAGCCCCTGTGCATCGAGATGGGCGAGGAGGATCAGTGCTTCGTGATCGACGACGCGACCGCCGCCTTCGCGCAGGTCGAGCGCATCTACGCGGCGGCCGGCGCCGCGGACCGCCTCATCGGCGACCGCTTCCCCGGCGGCCACGAGTGGAGCGGCCGCGAGTCCTTCCCCTGGTTCGAGCGGTGGCTGGCGGAGGGCGGAGGGTAGGCGGCGAGGCCGGCGCGCAGGAAGCTCGCGCCCGTGGAGCGACGCCGGGACTGGAGTCCCGACCCAGGACTGCGTAGAGCGGTTCGCGTAGGTCGGGGCTCCAGACCCCGACGCCGTGCAGGTCACTGTAGCGCGACGATCCCCCAGAGGCCGAGCTCGGGCAGGGACACGCGGAGGCGGTCGGCGGCCCCCGCGATCGGCAGGTCGAGCGGCTCGGCCCCCGGAGCGAAGAGGGTCGCCTTGCTGACCGCCCGTCCGAGCAGCGACTTGCCCAGCGTCAGCGTCACGTTCGCCTGCCTCGCCACGCCATCCAGATCCCCGCTGTAGTTCAGGTTCAGCAAGTGCACGACCACGGGTCTCGCGTCATCGCCGGGCACCGCGCGCGGGAGCGCCATGATGCCCTCGGCGCCCCCGACGGACACCGACGCCGGGGCCAGCTGCCGCAGGCGGGCTTCATCGGGCCACGTCACGAGGCGGTCGGCCGCCGCGTCGAGTACCGTCTGCTGCTCGGCGTCGAGAGGGAGGGGATCGGCGATGACGATGGCCTTCAGCCCGGTCAGATCATCGGCGGCGAGGCGATCATCGAGCCAGTCATCCCCGGCGATCAGCAGACGGAACGGAACGTTCGCGTGGGCGAGGGCGTAGCAGGCGTCTCGTGCCTGGTTCTTGTTCGCCCGAAAGGCCGCGTTGCTGTAGACCACACCGACTTCGGCGAGCGGTTCGTAGTCGTCGAGCAGCTCCGCGTGGCCGCGCACGAAGCGGTACAGGTCGGCGTAGTCCTCGGGCTTGCTCTCGTACCAGTGCGTGCCCTTCTCCTGGGTGTAGGCCCACTGCCGATGGGGCGCCATCAGCTGGTGTCCGAAGGCGTACGACTGCGCGATCCACGTGCGGACGAGGCCGGGTTTGCCTTCGGCCATCACGTAGGCCCAGTCCTGCCCGCTGGCCGTGCAGACCTGCGGCTTGCCGAGGGCCTCGCCGAGCTTGAACACGAAGACCGGCGCGTCAGGCACCTGGAGTGACTCGGCCCGGTGGTCGACCTCGCCGCAGAAGTAAGTGAGCTTCGATGCGATCACAAGCGCCTTCGGGCCGTTTGCGCTGGAGTTCACGCTCAGCATCAGCGGGTGGCCGATGCGCTCCTCGGCGTAGCGGCGAACCTCCCCGACCCACTCCGCAGCCGCCCGGTACTGGAAGGTGACGAACTCGGGACCGAGGGGGAGCTTCCAGTCCACCGTCTTGCGGTACTCGTCGACCGTGGTGCCCCGGGCGCGCAGCCACTCGCCGTAGTCGAACCCGTCGGGGGACGTGATGCCCAGCTCCGCCAGCTCCTCGGCGGGTACGTTGGCCTTCAGGTACTCGCGGAAGGCGGCCATGCAGTGCGGGCAGAAGCAGCCGCCGCGCCACTCCGTGCCGGCGGTGCCGTTGTAGTCGTCGATGTGCAGGCCCTCGATGTCCGTCAGCGTGGCGAGGTCGGCCTGATGCTTCAGGTACGCACGGTAGCCGGGGGCGTTGGTGCAGAACCAGTAGGCCGGGTGGCCCTTGTGCGCGTGGTCCCAGAGCCACGGGACGGTAATCGGCTCGCCGTCGAGGGTCCGGCACACCGACTCCATGAAGCGTTCCTCGTCGAAGTCGATCATCTTCGCGAAGGCGGTGCGGAAGGCCAGCCCGGCGCAGTAGCGCATGCCCCGATCGTGGGCGTCCTGCACCCGCCGGCCAAACTGCTCGACGGCCTTCGGGTCCTCACTCCACGCGCCGCCCCCCCAGCTCACCATGGTCGCGCCGTAGGCGTCGTAGATGTCGCCGGACTTCGGGCCCATGAACACGACGTCGGAGCGCTTCACGTGAGCCTCCTGCACATGGCCGACGGCCATCGGCGCGAGGATCAGGAGCATTACCATCGGTCAGCCTCCGGAGCGGGAGTCCCGGTCTGCGACGACGAGGCATCACGGCTGAAGCCGCTCCTGCAACACGGGCAGCCCACGGTTGGCAGGCGCGCTACCGCGCTCGGTAGCGGATGATGAGGCTCGTCCCGCGCGCGGGCATGCGCAGCTCCCAGCCCGCAAGCAGTTCCCGACCGGGCATCTCGCGCTCCGTCTGCTGCCGCGCATCGTCGATGAAGGTCAGGCGGTAGGTGCGCTTCTCGTCCAGTCCCCTCAGCCGCGTCTCGACCCCGACGTACGGGCTCTCCGTGCGGCGGAAGGCGAGGACCAGCCCCTCGTCGAGGTCCGCGCGGTGGAACTGGTACGCGGCCCAGTCCCCCGCGTCCACGGTGCAGGGCGTCAGCGGGTAGAAGTCGCCATACCAGTACTTCTGGTTGGCCTTCGCCTCCGCCAGCGTAGCCTTCGCAAGCGGCAAGGGGAAGTCCGGGCTGAGGTAGTCCCACTGCGCGATGGCGCCGCCCGTCGCGGAGCTGCGGAAGTCGTACGGCTCGGGGGTCCAGCCGCAGGCGGTGTGGAGCGGGATGTAGCGGCAGAGGCCCAGCGTCTGCGCCTGGTTCCAGTCGGGATGCCCCGGCGAGCAGCTCGTGTCGCTGCGCCAGAGCGGGAGCGAGCGGGAGATCGTCTCCAGGTCGATCCGCCGGCCGCCGCTGGCGCAGTTGTCGATGAGCAGCCCCGGATGTGCTGCGCGTAGCTCATCCCACATCGCGTAGTGGCCTTCGACATATCGGATCTCGGTCATGCCCTGCCGGTCGGGCGGGTCGTTCGCGCGCCAGAAGCCCAGCGGGTCGATGTTGAAGTCGTTCCGGTAGATGTCGATTCCGTACTCGGCGATGCGGGCCGAGAGGAGATCGGTGAGCCAGCGCCGCGCCGCCGGATCGTCGAGCCGGAACAGCCCGCCCCGCTCCCCGCCGAACACGAACTCCGGATGCTCGCGCGCGAGCTGCGAGCCCGCGGCCACACGCTCGGGCTCGAACCACAGAACGAACTTCAGCCCGAGGCGGTGGCAGGCGTCGCCGACGGGCTTCAGGCCGTTCGGGAACTCCTTCGGTCTGGGGTACCAGTTGCCGACACCGTTGGGGAACCCGCCCTCGAACCAGGCGGCGTCGAGCCAGTGGGCGTCGAAGCCGGCCTCCTTCGCGAACCGCGCCGCCGCGATCTGGCCCGCCTCGGTCGCCCACTCCGCCCGCGTCCAGCTGTACCGGTCGAAACACTGCGACACCACCGGCAGGCGGGCGGGCCGCCCGTCCACGTGCGGCGCGTACTGGAACAGCAGCAGGCGGCGGAGACGGTTGTGGGCGACGTCGAGGTCCCCCCGCCAACCCATCAGCAGCACCCGCGGGCTGCGAATGCGCTCGCCGGGGTGCAGGGCAAGGTGCGTCAGTTCCATTCCCGCCTGCAGGCGCGTCGGGCCGGCGCCGGCGCGGTTCAGGGAGACGGCCCACTGCCCCGACCAGCCGAGGCCGACCAGCAGCCCCGCGTCGCGGTACTGTACGTTGAAGAAGGGGAAGGCGCCGTTGGACGGGCGCCCGCCCCCGGGGGCCAGCTGGAAGTCCTTGCCGACCTCCAGGGGCCGGTCGAAGGGCACGAAGGACTGCTCGCCGCACACGTCGCCGGTCAGCCCGCGCACGACCGCCGCGCGCTTCGAGTTCCCGGTGCGCAGCTCCACGTCGAGCGCCTGCACTTGCTCCAGGATCGGCGTGTCGGCGGCGCCCGCGTTCTCGAAGTAGAGCACCCAGTCCGCGGCCGGATACCGCCTGAACAGTCGCAGGACCGCGGTTACCTGCAGCCCCGTCGCCTCGTCAGTCCAGCGGATGCGGCGCTCGACATGGCCCGGCTGATCTTCGAACTCACTTGTCCGTCGCCAAGCCGCGAGCAGCTCACCCGAGGGCCGGTCACCGTACCGGAACGAGAAGGGCACGCCCGCCGCCAACAGCGGATCGGGCTGGTTCTCATCGAGGTAGCGCGCGCTACCGTCGGCCATCACGAGCTGCGCCTCGGCCCAGTCCGCCTGATCGTAGGCCGGGCCATCGGGCGTCGTGTCCACCTTCAGCACAAGCTCCCGCGCGCCCTCGGGCAGATCGGCGGAGACCTCCACGGGCGCCATCCCGCCGGTCAGCACGTCGGTCAGGAAGGCCCTCTCGCCGTCGACCTCCGCCGAAAACTGCACGCTCCCGCGAAGGCCCTGGGTATCGTAGTTGTGGTCGATCCCCACCCAGGCCCGAAAGCGCCGGGCCCCCGCCGGGAGGGCTACGGCGATCTCGCTGTTGGCGTGGGTACCCAGGCCACGCGCGAACTCCCGCTGCCCGATCCTGATGGGCGTCTCCATGCACGACTCGCAGAAACGCAGCACGTTGTGATCCTGGCGCCGCACCGTGAGGGCCAGGCGCGGTCCGGCCTCCGACGGCGCCTCCCCGAGGAACGCCGATAGCGCCCATGCGTGGAACGCGGCGATCTCGTCCGCGGTGGCCATCAGGGCGTCGCCCGGCGCCTCAACCGGAATGTCGCGGTCCTCCATCGGGAAGGTCTCCTGGGCGATGGTCAACGCGAGGATCAGCAACGTCGCTCTGCAAGAACGCACCGTGATCACCGCCTCGGGATCGGGATTCGACGTCGGGTACCGACACCAATCGCGCGAGAGGCTGCGGGATCGGTGTCGGTCCCCACGGCGCCGGTGTCAGTCCCCGCGGCTCTGCAGGCGCCGGGCGAGCTTGCGGTGCGGCGCGGGCAGTGCGTGCTCGCCCAGTTCCTCCGGACGGACCCACTTGGCGGCGGCGTGTGTCCCGGCCTGGGTGCGCCCGGACACGGCCCGACACTCGTAGGCGGTCAACTCGATGCGCCGGTGCATGATTCCGTGGACCAGCGCACCGACCTTCTCCCCCACCTCGGCACGCAGACCAAAGGCCTCCGCGAGGAGGCGCGTGAGGGTCGCGGCGGCGGTTCCCTCGGGCGGTAGCTCCGCGTTCGGGAACTCCCACAGCCCGCCCCACCGGCCCTCGAGCGGGCGCTGGGCGAGCAGCAGGCGGCCGCGGCGCCACACGATTCCCGCAGCTACGCGGACCGTCTGCGTAGGCGGCCGTCGGCGCGGCAAGGGGACGCTCTGCTGCTTGCCTCGTCGGCGCGCTTCGCAGAGGTCGCCGAGGCAGCAGGCGTTGCAGGCCGGGTCGAGAGGACGGCAGATCAGCGCCCCCAGCTCCATCAGAGCCTGGTTGTAGTCACCGGGTCGCTCGGGGGGGACGGCCGTGTGCGCGAGGCGCATCAACCGCTGCCTGGCCCGACCCGCGTGCACGTCGCCCGTGAGGCACGCCACGCGCGCCAGCACGCGCACCGCGTTCCCGTCAACACACGGTACGCGCTCGTCGAAGGCGATGCTCGCGATGGCCCCGGCCGTGTAGTCGCCCAGGCCCGGCAGCGCGCGCAGTGCGGCAAACGTCTCCGGGAGGCGCCCGCCGTGCTCGGCGACCACCACCCGCGCGGCCCGGTGCAGGTTCCGCGCGCGCGAGTAGTAGCCCAGCCCCGCCCAGCAGCGCAAGACCTCATCGAGGGGCGCCCGGGCCAGCGCGCGCACGGTGGGGAAGGCCCCCACAAACCGCCCGTAGTAGGGGATGACGGTCGCGACCTGGGTCTGCTGGAGCATCACCTCCGAGACCCAGATGCGGTAGGGGTCGCGCGCCCGCCGCCACGGGAGGTCGCGCCGCTCGCGATCGAACCAGGCCAGGAGGCGGGAAGCATGGGCGAGGCTCAGGTCGCAAGGGCGACTCCGCAAGGAGGCGCCGACGGAGCCCCCCACTGGAACTTGTGCCTTTGACCCGACCCTTGATCGCGTGATTGACGTCACAGTCGCCGTCGAGTGTGGAGAGACCCTACTTCACGACCCACAGGTACAGGTTGTTCTTGTGGGAGTCGGACATGGTCAGCCACTTACCGTGGCCGTCCAAGAAGGCGAAGTTGCTCCCGTTGTTGTGGATCTCCTTCACCCACCCGGTGTCGGTCCAGGGCGGCGTTGGCCAGTAGTTGCCGTTCGGCTCGATGACCCAGTCCCCGTCGCCGTTCTCGCCCAGCGCGAACGTCTCGGCGGGCATGGTGATCTGCGCCAGCGAGACGTACGCGACCGCCTCGCCGATGTAGGCGTTGATCCCGTAGATCCCGGTGCCGGTCGGCGGGTCAGCGGTCTTCTTCGAGGGGCAGTTGTAGAGCTGGTAGTTCTTGACGTACGG